>NZ_JAUBRM010000191.1:0-3777 GCF_036701905.1 Microcoleus sp. MON2_D5 | reverse complement strand
TTTCTTGTTTTCTTGACCCTACATTAGATTCTTCTGAGTCCTTGTGTCAAGCCTAATTGAGATGCTCTTACCCTGCCGTTGTCAAGGGAATTTTCGGTGGTGGCTCAAAGAACAAGGGTTCCCCAGTGCGGACGGTCTGGGGAAAGGGAGCGATAATCAACTTAACCTTGGGTTTTCGTTGAGCTTTGACAATCCCTAAATCTCGATTTTCCGGAGCGGCAAAATACTTCACGGGGTCAGCAGCTAATCCCTTGTGATGAGCCACTTGAAAATGATACAGACCTCGATAAATCATCTCCAAAGAAATGCTCTCAAATTCCAGGGACATCTCGTCAGCCACGGCATCTCCTAAATCTACCAACAAGCCATAAAACAGCCAAGTTCCCCAAATCTGTAACTTGATGCCATTCAGGGAACCCGTCCATAAATAACTGAGTCCTAACAGCCGTTTTACTACGTTAAATGCCTCTTCAATCCGCCAGCGCCGTCGGTACAAATCCGCCACCACATAGGGGGGGAGAATGGCTGGGTCGAGTACAGAGGTCAGGTAAGAATGCCAGGTGTTCCCCGAACGCACTTCTATCAAACGTAAGGTGATAAATGGAGTCTTTTTCGTTCCCGAACCCAGACGCACTCGGCGGTCTCGCAGACTATAGCTGTTGGTCAACACGGCCTCGACTTGTATCGTCGCTCGTTTTTTGAGTCTGGTAATTAAATCCACGCCTTGTTCTCTCAATTGATGCCAAAATTGAAAGTGATAGAACCCTCTATCTAGTAGCAGTAAGGTCTGGGGTTTGACTAATGCTAACAGGTCTTTCTCCCAGGAGGTGTCCGAGGCTCTGGGATTTTCGTCAAATCCAATCTCGATTGGCAAGCGGGTGATTAAATCCATGACTACTGTCATCTTTCCGGCTAATTGACCTTTGGGGAGAGTTTCTAAACTTTTGAGTTTCCGAAATAGAGCTTCTAGGGTTGAACTGTCGGCGATCCAAATCTGCTCAAAGCAGCGACGGGCAAACTGTGTACTTTCGGGTTCAAGACGGCGAGTTCGTGAGCACCAAGCCTGTCTCAGATGAGGCAACAATTCTTTGAAAACTCTCTCGAATAACTCGGCCGTCCAGGTCAAAAATCTTTGAGAAAGAGCTTGTTGACTTACCTGTGTGGGGGGACATCATAAAAAACCTTCTCTTCCTAAGATGCGACTTAATTCCCGGACTCCTGCCACATCTCGCCACAGTAGAGTCAGGAGCGCTGCCACCATCAATGGTAGGTTGAGTATCCGGTCTCTCAACCCCAGTCGGCGGTAGTAATTTTCACAGGAAGGTAATGGCGGGTGTGACCAAGGCTTCGAGTTGGGCAGCGGCCACTTCGTCTTCGACCATCGGTCGTTGGCTGTTCTTGGCATGGTCTCTGTTGGTTTTTCGGTTTCGGCTCATGGGGACTCACTGTGCCTCAATGACTTGTCCCGTCTGAGTTTCACACATTTTTTCCCTCAAGGATAGTTCCCCCTTGACAAACCTCTTTTTTCCTTAACTTGTCACCAATGCCCGATGATTCCCTCCCAGATACTTGGTACAAAGTCCGCCCCAACGACTACACGGGAAGCGGCTACGACCGAGGACACATTGCACCGCCAGCAGATCGCACCCGCAACCAAGCGAATAACCACACTACCTTTTTAATCAGCAATATGATGCTCCAAGTGCCAGAACTCAACAGAAGTGTGTGAGCTGACTTGCCTAAATCCTGATTGGTATAGATTTGTTAAGCAACGATTGCATTGGACATTGCCTAACTTGAGAACTCCCGAACAATCAGAGCGCTGGAGTGATTTAATGCCATTGATGAGTTGGCAACTCTGGCTGGCTAGGGATTTAGTTCTGGAAAATCGACTTCTGCAGGCAATCTGCTACGATTAATTTAACTCCTGGACGTGTTGCCCAATCAATGTTGTCGGTTTTAGTTGACATTGGTACTCCCGCTACAGTGCCTAAACATAGGGGAAAATCCCCTGGTTGGGAAAAAGGAAAGGTACGTACTAAGGCACCGTGCTATCCCACTGTTAAAAAACGGGTTTCTCGACGGAAAAAGTCTTCAAAATTAGCTGTTTAATCTTCTACCTCTTGAGTTTTTGAGCAACAGCTTGCCTTCTGCTAAAAGGCTGCTACTTTTAGCAGCACTGATTTTTTAGTCTAAACTACAGTCAAGACATCATCTCGATTGGAGTAGTCCAGGTAGTGATCCGTTTCTACCTGTTTAGGTCTGGGATCGTTGTTGATTCTCATCAAGTTAACCTCCTAATGCAAGATGTTAGTTAAGATGCAGCAAGGAGCGAACTAAACCAAATTTTCTTCAGTCAAAGTGCGATTGATGGAAACGCCAGCGATCGTTCCACTCGTTACCGCTACGCCAATCTGTGAATAGGGGCTAGACGAATCACCCACCGCATAAATTCCAGGAATTGAGGTTTGCTTATTCTCATCTACTTGTACAATGTCATCGCTGCCAATTTCACAGCCTAACTGTGTGGCTAAATGGCTGCGCTGATATGATCGCGGACGCAGCAGTATACCGCGACGAGGCAGCACTTCATTGTTCGTAAAGACAATTCCGGTTAGTTTGCCATCTTGATGTTCGAGTCGAGCAATTTTTTCTTCGCGTATCTGAACGCCCCAATTTGATAACTGCTGTCGTTGCTCATCACTTAATTCAGCAGCACCATCGGAACAGAGCACTAAATCACGACTCCAACTGGTCAGCATGAATGTCATTTCAAGGGCTACCTCACCTTTGCCATAAATGGCTAAAGGTTGATCTCGCACTTCCCAACCATGACAGTAAGGACAGTGGAAAACGCTGCCACCCCAAAGTTCTGCAAATCCATCAATTGCCGGAAGCGTATCTTTCATACCCGTGGCTAACAGCAGTTTGCGCCCGATAAATTCTTTGCCATCGCTCAGGGTTATCTGAAAGTAATCGTCGAATTTTTCAGCATTGACCACTTCACCGACTTGAATTTCCACACCATCATAAGGATCTAATTGCTCCCGCCCAATTTGCAGCAGTTGTGCAGGTGAAATTCCATCTCTAGAAAAGAAACCATGAGCCGCATGAGCCTCTTGATTGCGTGGCTTTCCAGCATCGCAAACCAAAACCCGCTTGCACGCTCGTCCGAGCATCAGGGCAGCAGTCAACCCTGATGGACCGCCACCGACGATGATGACATCAAAAACATCCGTCCGTGAGTTAATGTTCATAGCTTGTTCTAATGTTGTTGGCATTGAGTTGGCAGTAAGAGAAAATTGAAACCTACCAGAAATTTCTGATGGCGATTCAGGTAGATGATCCGATCGTCCCTGCTACGCTCGACGAAAAGCTTGTCTTATTGATGCAGTATTTGCGATAGCGAAGCGCTGCTGCGTTAGCGGAGCGGCTCTGAAAGAGCTAGCGCAGATCCCACTCGGCAAGCTAAGAACTCCTCTGGCTCGATGCTTTTAGGCAATCAGGATATGGGAAATTTTATTCCATACTTCGTCGAAGCGATTTCAACAGCTTTTTCGATGTCGGCGGGACTAGGGGGGCGGTTTTGATTGCGCTCTTGTTCAGGGTTCATTGGCAGGTTCACTAGCTGACCTACTTCTGCAAAAAACTGCTCAGGTCCAGAAGGTGTAGCTATCGCTAGCACTTTAGCAGGCTTTGACCCAATACGGTTCAGTTAAGGGCTAGGCAGTGCTTAAAACAATAAATACAGGAGGATTCATTATTATTCCAGTACCT
>NZ_JAUBRM010000038.1:0-67552 GCF_036701905.1 Microcoleus sp. MON2_D5 | reverse complement strand
TTAGAACGGAGAGGGAGGGATTTGAACCCTCGAAGGATGTTAACACCCTTAACAGATTAGCAATCTGCCGCTTTTAGTTGCAAACCGCTTGACAGGCAATAATTTCAGACTTTTGCGATTGAGGCTTCCCCACTTTTTACAATGCTGGTGGTAGATAATCAGTTATCAGTTCGCACCCAGAGCCACAAAATACCACCGATGGGTGCGTCGGCAGTATATCCAGAGAAATTCAGTGAGTAAAGTCGGGGGGTGGAGTCGAACCACCAGAATATCGGCTTATGAGACCGACGAGCGACCGCTGCTCAACCCCGGCATTCCCCCCAGCATTTAACGTCATGAGAGAGGATGGACGGGTATACGGTTTAGCCCTGGTATGCCAGCAGGTGTCCGATCTCTCACAGTTGTTAATGCCCGAAGACTTTTAACTGGTAATTGAGTGACTTGCTAAATAAATAATATCACATCGTTTTCAATTAGTACAAAACAGCCACCAACGTACTCATTGGTGGCTTGTCGAGCAAAGCGTTAGGATTCTAGCACAAAAATGTTGTACCCCGATCGTCTGTCTTTTGCCTGTAATAACTTTCACACAAAATGCTCAAGCCAAAAAAGATGCGATTACCATTACATCTATTCTGACTTGAGCGGGGCGTGAATGTTGTGGTTAATTTATTGTATTCATTTGCTCCCACTGTTTCAACTCAAACCCATACAATTTTTTAAACTTTTTTTCGCACCGACGCCAGCCAGTCGTCATAAGCAGCTTGTTTTGGTACGTCTAACTTTTTAGCCTCTTCGTCTTGAAATGGGTTGATTTCTAGCCTGATAATTAGCTCTTTAAACCCTTCAGTGAAAATGAAAGCTTGGTTGATTCCTAGTTCTTTTGCTTTGTCTGTAGCGAAGTTGTTCCACACAGACAGGATTATCCAGCGTTTTTCCCACTCTCGGTTTCCCAAATCTGGAATGGTAATTTGCTCGGTGCTGATAAGTTCTTCCCGATCGCCCGTGATATCATCCGGCGGGCGGTGTTTAAACTCTACTTCAAAAGTTCGAGTTGCTATCTTAATTTGTTGAAATCCTTTTTGCACAACACATTATTTTGATATAATTTAGTAGTCAACCCGGAGGATACTTTCTGGGGGAAAGATAGGAACTAAACTGATTAAATCACCGCTGATTCCGGTGGTTTTTATTGTGAATTAGAATTTGCCCACGCTGCTCAAATTCGATATTAATTTTATTTTAAAAACAGCAACAGTTCAAATCCAATCCACCCGATCGCCTCGCAAGCAATTGTGGTACATAAACACCAAATTGCGTAATTTGCCATTTTGGCACGAAAATCGCGCAAGACAGTAAGTGAATCAAGGCTTTCCATTGCTACACTTGTCAAAGTAAAGAAGAAAGTTTCTTCAGAATCGTAATAGTGTTCATCATACAAAGTTTTAGCAAGTAGCAACACTCCGCCACTTTTTGGCTGAAACCCCGCAAGGCAAAAACCAAGAGTAACCAAACACAAAATTATTGAAAACACATCAAGAAACAAAAGCCCGTTGCTGGTTAAGTGTACGGTTGTCTTAAAAAGTATCAAACCAGTTGTTAGCCCAAGTACAAAACCGACTTTTGTTACTGAAATATCAATGCTCCGATTTACTAGAGCTATTTGATATTCTAAGTGTTCATGTATTAGCTTAATGTTGTTGTGTTGTGGCGTTTGAACTTCGGGTTGTTGGGAGTGTTCAGAATCTGTCATATTTTTACCTAAATATTTATATTTCAATTATAATATTAAAATACAACATAACAAGTACAATCGTATGCCAGAAAAAAACAACGATGAGTTTTTGCAAAAACTAGAAGATTTATTTTCTTACCACCCACCAAAGAATGACGCCGAGCAAGAACTACACAGAGTAGTCAACGAAGCGTCAATTGCGTATGCAAAAGCTTTAGCAAATGTTATTAAAAACCCCGCCGAATTGACAACTTTGTTGTGGGAAGTTCAGAAAGTACGAATGCTTGCCAACGCTGCTGTTTGCTACGAGCGGGTTGGGATTACCTACCGTGATTTGTTTTCTCCAGATGTTTAACGGCGTTTCTACCATTTCAACCCGTTCGTTGCCTGCAGCTATGCCCTACGCCCGCTACTCAACCTCGGCTGCTACCGGATAAGTTTTGTTGAACCAGTCCAGCAACTCTTCTAAGTTGTTAAATTGTTGAGTCATTGGATGCTGGTTTGGGGTGGCAAACAAACCGCCCATATACGAACGGATATGCCAGTCGGCATCTTGCTCAGTGACGATCGACTCGTGCTTAATTGGAATCTCTGCATTTTCCCCGTAAACCAGTTTGTAAGCAGCGTTAACCCGTTCGTTCGGAGGCAATGGCTGTCCTTCTGGTGGCATAGGTTTTTGTATTTGCGACTCGGTTGGTTGCTCGGGGTGTGGCTCTTGTTGCTTGGGTGCTTCTGGGGTGGATGGCTCGGCGGGTGGCGGTTCGATTGCAGGTTGCTCTTGTGGGGTTTCTTCTGGTTTTGGTTCTTCTGCTTCTGGCTGTTCTGTTGGCTTTTCTTCCTGCTGCGACTCGTCCGACTTAGTTTCTTCCGGTGGCTGTTCGTTGGACTCTGGATGAATTATTTTAGATACAATCTTGCTAAAACTTGCCATGAGTTTTTGGGGGTAATTTAGGTAGATTATAGCTTGAATTTGTTGGCTGTGTAAACATTGATTGGTGGGCGAGCGGGTAAATACAAAAACTTCCCTAGTTACGAAGAGGCTGAAGTCTGTAGGTATATTCCGGCTCCTTTTGGTTACGTCGCAGAAGCAGGTTTATTTAATTTAGCATGGCATAATTATAGTTAATCAAACCGAGCATTTGATAGATTGATTTAGTTGTACAAATTCTACCATTTAATACATTTAATGCAGAGTTTAAATAAAATAAGCTAGAATTTACTGTATAAAATGTATTAAACCTAAGATGAAAACCAAAAGAGGAAGAAACACTTTATACTCTCAGGATAAGTTAGATATTATCCAGAAAGAGTTAGTGGAACATGGCTGCAACCAACGCGCATGTAAAAATGCAGGAATCAGTCAAGAAGCTTTTTATACATGGATGCGTAATCGCCCTGAGTTTGCTAGGCTAGTAGAAGAAGCCAAGCAAGAGCGTTTGTTTCGGAGACATGAAACGCTAAAATTGCAAGCAGATAAAGTTTTAGAAAGTTATTTGCAGAATGGGACTGTCACAAAAATTACAATAATTGAAGAAGGAACTTCGGACAAGTTTGGCTCTTATGTAAAAAAAACGGTTAGGGAAGTTCGATCTCCTACTCCGGTCAAAATTCTTGATCGAGTTCTTGGCAAACCATCAGACGAGCTTGAAGCTTTTACGGCTTTTGTAAATGCAGGGTGGCTCCCTCGATCTTTATTAAACTTAGCAGAAAGTGAAATTAACAACATTAAGCTCGTCATTAGACAAGCGTTCGCGGGAATCTTCCCAGACAGTACGGAAGCTGCAATTACTGGACTCACCCCCGAAACAGCAGCAGTCATTCGACAGCACCTTTTGGGCATCCAGCCCGCCGATGCTCTTGAAATATCAGCAGATGTGGAACCGGGACAGCAGCCCGATCAAGATTTGCGAGAAATCGAGGCGGATAGGGATTAGTTGGGCGGACGCTGCTGACTCGGCATTGGTGGCGGCTGAAATCAACGGCTCCGACTCTTGGTATGTCGGGTACAACTTCGATATGTCGCGTCAGTACATTGAGGATGTTGCGTACTGGGCCCGGGCGTACAACCTTGTTTGTTCTGGTATTAACGAGTCAGTTATTGAGGAACCTAACAAAAACATTCTTGCCTATACTATCCGGTTTGACTCAGGCTTTAAGGTAACATCTCTGTCTTCGCGACCTGCAAACCTGCGATCAAAGAAAGGTCGGCTGAGGATTGACGAGGCGGCATTCCACGACGACTTAGAGGAACTGATCAAGGCAGCGCTAGCCATTAATATGTGGGGCGGTTCCGTCGCCATTTGGAGCACACACAACGGGAAAGACAATTATTTTAATCAGCTAATTGAAAAGTGCAAAACCGGGGAACTCAACTACTCTTATCACCGCTATGACTTAGCCACCGCAATCGATGATGGGTTGTACCGACGCATTTGTCTGGTATCAAATCAGCGGTGGTCGATCGAGCGTGAACACGCTTGGATCGAACAACTGCGGAAAGACTACGGCATCAACGCGAGGGAAGAGTTAGACTGTATTCCATTTGAGGCAAAGGGTGTGGGTTCAGTATTCAAGCGCGAATGGTTCGAGGTTGTCGATCGAGTGCCAGCGGGCGGGCGCATAGTTCGATTTTGGGATTTAGCAGCAAGTGCTAAAATCTCCGCTTGCTACACTGCCGGGGTTAAGATGAAAAAAGTTGACGGTATAATTTATGTTATGGATGCGATCGCCGAACAATTTGAGCCAGCGCAAACTAATAATTTATTGAAAAACACGGCTATTCGCGACACGGTAAATACAAAAATTGCTTGGGAATTAGAGGGTGGTTCTTCCGGGCCCCGCGACCAAGTTCGCATCCGGGAATTATTAGAGGGATTTCACTGTGCAGGTATCCGTCCCCGTGAGAGCAAAATTGTCCGAGCGAGTCACTTTGCCAATGCCGCACTCCGGGGTGAAGTGCGAATATTAAGAGGTGACTGGAATGAACAATATTTAGATGCGCTCTACCATTTTGACGGCAGTTCAAAACCTAAAATTACTGACTTAACCGACGCCAGTTCAGGAGCCTACAGCTTCTTAGACGGGCAAAAAATCATCCAACCCGACTTTAATTAACCCTAATGCGATCGCCAACCCCAACTCCCGGCAGAAACAAAACTCTAGAGAACATCTGGCAAAGTATTGTCAATTACAGCCGGACGCTGGTTGGCGGTCAATCCAAGCCCGTGTCCCAATATCACGGCTATGCCAGTGATAGTATCCATGGTCGGCAATACGACTTTGAGATTCGCGAACCGATCGTGCGAGATAACGGTCACACCCGCGAACTTGTGCGGATGGTCGAGCTTTCATCAGAAATTACTTTGGCGCTTGACTTGAGAAGGGATGCAATTTGGAGCAACCCCACAGGCGATGACCAAGGCTGGGATATTGCTCCCACTCTCAACGACAACGTGACGCCGATCGACCCCGGAGTTTACAAGGTGTTGCAGCGGTTGCGGGAAGAAGTTATCGGCGGGCTGGCGCTCAATGCAGGGCCTGAATTGTTGATGGCTTGGGGCGATTGGTTTTTGTCGATCGGGGTGAACTTAAAATCTTCTCGCATTGAGCGGGTATTATTTCCGCCAACTTTTGAGATGTTTCGCATCGAGTCAGTGACGGGTGAACTGCTGGGTTTTCAACAGCGCAAAAATTCAACCAATGAAGTAAGCGCTTTGGATTTTCACCCGATCGTCTGTGCTCATGCCCGCTACCGTTGGCGTCCGCCGCACCTCTACGGGCGATCGCTTTTTCAAGAGTGCATTCCCGATTGGGTGGGGGCAGAGAATGTTAAGTCTGATTTGTTAAGTGCCGCTAGAGCCACCGGAGTAAATTCTCGACTGCACTTTATGCCGTGCGAGTACACGGACGCGGACGCCCAACAATACAAAGAAGCACACCGGGAAAGGCTTCGACAACACGGTAGCATCACTGACTATTACCTGATGAACGGCGCTGAGATTAGGCAGTTGTCTAATAGCAACCCGGATTTTTCTGGTTTGATTTCAGTGCTTAAAGAGTTTCAGTTAATTATTGCTAGGAAGTCTAAAGTTCCTTTGTACTTGATGGGATATAGCTGGGGTGGCGCTCAGGATATTGCGACGCAGCCGATGTTGAATTATGCAAGAAGTTTGAATGCCGATCGGATGTTGATAACTTATTCAATAATTAAGCATTTGTGCAATCTAGAACTAGCACTTCAAGGTTACAGTAAAGACCAGTGGATTTATCGGATAATATGGCCCAAATTGTACGTCAATCCGTTTGAGGAACAGATGAACCCATTAGAGGCTGAAGAAGCAAACACAAAAGGAGTTGAGGATTTAGACGTGTTACCTAAGCCAAGCCTTCAGCATCTTGATTGGTTGACTACGGCAACGGATGCAGATATACGCTCAGGACTAGAAGCACTCAAGTCTAAAGACTCTCGACTGTTAGAGGTGGGATGATGCCGATCGGAACAGCGGAAAGGGGGAAAATATTAAGACACTTGGAACTGCCAATAACTTCGTTGCCTATCATTAACGTACTTTGCGATTCAGTCCAGCAAACCTCTGAGCAATTAGCGCAGCAAGTAAACGAGATAGTCCAGCAGCTTGACGCTAACTCCGAAGAAATTAGGAAAGCTTCAAGCGGAATTGTCAAGCTAGACGTTATTGAATGGAAGCCTGATCGCAAGTGCGACTTGCACAGTTATCGGAAATATCTAGTTAAGCAATTATCTAATGCGATCGGCTACACAACAATTACAATGCACCCTTGGTAAAAACATGAAAACTTTATTTAAAATTGGTGATGAAGTTAGCTGGGATTCTGCTGTAGGCACGGTTAACGGGATTGTAGAACAAGTTATTTTAGATGGGTTAATTCCCAAAATTAGTATAGATATTGCTGTAACAAAGACCACACCGGGTTACTTGATTAAGCTGACCAACAGGCAAGATAATGTATTTGTTGGTAAATTACATTCGGATTTGCGGGAGCAAAAAACAGAAGTGGCTGTGACAGAAATTACTCCTGATCAACCTGACAGCTTACCTTATTTGACCAAGCAGCAACTTGCTAAATTAAACAAGTTTAGACCTTCTGGGTTCCCGTTGATAGCAGACGAGACGATGGTTGCAATTTCTTTTGTCGTTGCTGACAACCTAATCAACAGAAGTAAGGGCAAATGGACAGAAAAAGACTTGGCAAAAATGGCGAGTATGCTTGATCGAATGGGTTTACCTCACATCCTGAACCATAACTGGGAATCTGTGGAGGACGTGCAAGGGATAATTATTGAAGCTAAACTCGTCAAGTCTAAGCCACCAGCCGAACTTGTAGACGCGCTGCAAAATGGCGAGTTAAACCGCCAAATCGTCAAAAATGAAGAGTTTGTGCAAGTTGTTGCAACCGTTGCTTTTCCTGCTAACTCTGCAATTGTTGACAAACTTAAGATAGGGCTTGGTCGGGCGGTATCGTTGGGCGGTTTTTCTTTTAAAGATTACGTCTGCCCAATATGTAACACCAGTTTTTCGTTCAAAAACTGCCCCCACTTTATTCCTGATAGCTGGACAGAATGGGATGCCGATCCGTCTTTGGTTGCACCATATTATATCCGGGATAGGCTTTATGATTTAGGCGAATTATCAACCGTGGTTATTGCAAACTTGCCGGGGGCTTCTTTGGTGACGGCTGGGGATAGCGTTCTACATTAATGACGCAGCACTAACATCCAAAGCCTCTGCCCAGACAAGAATGTCTGAATACTTCAACTCCTGGCAATTTGTTTCAACTCGACTAACCGTCTTCTGAGATTTGCCAACAAGTTTTGCGAACGTTTTTTGAGGCAATTGTTTCCTTTCCCGCAGAAGTCTTATTTTTTCGCCTAAGGTTTTTAGCTCTATGACATCTGTTTTAGTCATAAAATGACTATTTGCTCATATATTGACTATCAGGAGTATAGCATAATTAAACTTTGATAAGTTGGTCGTAGTATCCTGGTAAACCAATGCCAACAAAGTCAAAACCTAAAATAATTGGCAGCGATGCAGTCGCAGGTGTTAATGAACGCGACGCGATTAATCGAATTAATGCTACTAAAAAGAATAAATCTGGAAACAATAGTTTCAGCTCGGACGGCGTAGTTCCTGCTGAACAGTTGCCGCCTCTGTCTAATGTGACAGGTTCTGATTCCGTTACCGAACCAGCGTCACCACCATCTGCACCAGCTCCTCAATCTTCAACTGCCACTGCTCCGACTCAGGCAGCAATGACTTTTAACGAAGATGGGAGTATGACTCTTACGGAGAGCCAGCTAAGGATGTTGATCGATAGCGGCGTCCGGCAAGAAACCCAGCAAACTGTCGTTCAACTTCAACAAGCCGCCGATCAAATTGCTTCACTAAAGCAGCAACAAGACGCGGCTGATGAACGGGCAAAGAAAGAGCGTGAAGAGCTTGAGAAGCAGGTTGAGAACGAGCGCAAACAGCGCGACACAATGGCCAGAGTTTTTGGTCAGTTTGGGTATGCGTTACCTGAATCGGGTGGCACCGATCGCGCGCCTCTTCCCTCCCAAGCTTTTATCTCTCCGCTGGCTAATCGTGGTGGAATTTCCGCCAAAGATGCAGTGCGGGAATACGAGCGTCGCCTTAATGATAGTGGCTCAACTGAAGCAAGGTTAATTACCACTTCTACAGGCAGTTACATCCAACGAAACCCTCGGCATAGTGATCAATTCTTTGTGGAAAACCGGAAGGTTCTGCGCGAAGGTATTGATGCGATCGCCCGTCAGCATGGATTACTCCAAGGGCGCAATCAAGTCTGGGGCGGGAAAGACGCGCCAACGACTTTTGCTAATTTCCCGATCGCACTTCGCGAATACCTGAGCCAAGTTGTTCGGCTTGAGCATAGTGCCCGGTTTGTTCTTTGGCAGTTTTGCAACAAGGCCATTCATACCGGTATTCCAATTAATCAGACAGTTTTAGTTCCCCGCGTTCGTCACCTTAACGTCGGTGTAACCTCTTCTGACTGGAGACTAACTCCGGGTATCCCAATTGTCCCAACTCGTCAAAATCTTAACGGCAACGGTGTTTCTGTTCCGATTTTGGAATGGGGTATGGGCAAAGATGCGGTTGTTGAGCCGCTAGGTATTCACGAACTGGTCAACGCTGTTACCATCATTGACATTGAGCGACTGGTGCAGGAGCGTATCGGCTACAACTACGGGATGTGGGAAGACTTGTTGTTGTTTGAAATTCTGCTTTCTTCAACAGTTGTCGTCTATAACAACAATGGTTCAGCCGTTAACACAGCCGCTGGAGTTCCTGCGGGTGGTGGCGGACAACTGACAATGAATTTCTTTGGTTCTTTGCGCGCTCAACTTGTTAACGCAAAAGTTCCACCGCTTGACGATGGATGTTTCATTTTTGTCGGCACTCCCGACCATTTTGCATCTCTTGAAAATGACATGGCAGAAAAGGGTTTGCACGCAGATAATTCAAAGACCGAAAGCTTGTTGACCAGTATGCTGGAAAAGAAAACTCGCCAAGAATACATGGGTCGAGTTAACGGCTATAAAGGTCAAGTGCGCGGGTTCCATTGTTTTGAGTCTACTAATATCAGTTCTGGTTTGCCTGGTTCTCCTGGTGTACAAACTGAGACTTTAGGTGGCACTCCTGTTACGACGCGATCGGGTTTTGCCCTCGGTGCAGATGCGTTGGGGATGGCTGAATCTATGCCAATGGAAATTCGGGAGTCCGACGATACCGATTTCGGACGGATGCGATCGCTGATTTGGAAAACCCATGCAAACGCAACTGGTTTGGATGTTGACCCAAATCGCACTCTACTGCCGAACGAGGTGGCTCGCGCTGTTGGTGGTGAAGAACAGCTTCGGGTTTACGAAGTCCGATCGTCCACAACAAAGGTCTAATAGTATGCCCTCAAGTTCCGCACCTGCACCTCCTCCCAGCCCTGAGAATCCTTTGTCTCCAGAGACATTAGAAACACCAGATCCGGCCCCGCTAAAGCCAAAAGTGGAAGCAGGGGTCAAAAAACCCAGTGATGTTTCCAAAGTAACTGCACCATCAGGCAAAGCTGATTATGCCTCGGATTATTACAAAGCGTTAGGTTTGCAAGTTTGCCCGCAATGTGGCAGCAAAAAGCAAACCGACGGCTACAACAATGTGATCTGCGGAATTGGTGAATCCAGTTGTCCAATGGTTGAGGAGAAGAAATAATGGCAACTGGACATCTGACAAACACAGGTAGCAATATCTACCTCAATCACCTTTTCCGGGGTCAGCAAAAGAACACTGGCACTCCGTATCTTGCGCCATTTCTGACTATGCCTTCCAAGCAAGGCCCAGGGTCGGAACCAACAGGTGCAACCAGGATTATGATGACTGCCCAAGACTGGCAAGCACCCGTTGGCGGTTCAACAACAACTATTAAAAACTTGGTATTTCCAAGGTCTATCGGTTGGAACGGTAACATCGTTGCTCTCGGAGTTTTTGACAGTGCTAGTGGTGGCAGTTGCCTTGCTTATTTCATCCCGGACGATGGGGAATTGATTGAGGTCAATGATTCTCTAATTGTGCTGGCGGGTGGATTGCTGCATAGGTTCGATTCTGGGTTTATGTCATTGAATTTGCAAAATGCAATTCTCAACGATTTATACCGCAGCATTCCGCTGCCGCTGTTTCCCAGTCTGTCGGTCGCTCATTACAGCAGCGCTCCCGCCCCCAATGTTTCGCCAACGATCGGTGGGACAGAACCGACAGACAGCGCGTACAGCCGTCAACCGATTGCTGTAAACGGGACTGCTTTTGGCGCTGCAACTGCTGGAAAAATCTCAACAATTATTCCTTTCTCTTTCACGGCCGCCACAGAGGCGCAAGGACTAAGAACGCACTGGGGCTTGCACGACGCTCCGACTGCGGGTAACTTCCAGGTCGGTGGTGTGCTTGTTCCGCCTAAAACGGTGGACGCGGGCGATCCGTTTACTTTAACCGAACTAACGATCGGATTGGATGCAGCGTAATGCCTACTCAATTCGCAGCAGCGACGGCAGCAGCCACAACACTGACAGAGACAGACGACGAGTTGATAGTCCGCAATCGGCACTCAGCCGGAAATGGATTAGTGACAACGAGTGCGATCGCACTGTCGCTAGGTCGAGACAAATTTGTCCTCGGCATGAATGCAAAAATCGCTGTTTTTGGTTCGGCTGTTGCTGTAAGAGAGAGGACTGTCAGCGCGATCGGGATGCAGTCAACTCAAACAGGTTGCGACAAAGTTGTCTCAATGCCTGCCGTTTTAGCTCCTGAAGGTAAACTCTGGCTTAACGGCAAACCGTTAATAAACCAGCCATTACAAAAAGGTCAGTCGTTGCAAATTCGATTTGAGCTTTTGGGTCGCAAACTTTCAAATCTCAAAGCGCGATTCAGATTGTTTAATTTGCAAGGAATTAAACTGATTGATAAGCTTGAAAATATTGCCCCTGGTGGTTTAGAAATCGATTCTGAAAATGTCCAGCCCGGAGGATTGACAACTTACATCGGTTACATCTTCATTGATCGAACCGAAACTCTTTTTGCAGAATTCGCCCGCGAGTTTGAGACAGAATATGAGTTTGAAATTGGTAATTCTAGACTCAATTATCCGATCGAACGCGGCTTTTTAAATTTTAACGGATAGCAACTATGGCAAACTCACTTTACATAGATATGCGTTACGAAAGTAACAATATGAAATTTGATGGAGCCGAGCAGCCTGTTTTTGTTCGATCGGATAGCGTGGTTGTCGTCGGGCCGATCGCTGGCGCTAATTTAACCGGATTGACCGTCAAAGCTTCGGTCTGCAAAGTGTTGCCCGATGGTTCAAATAGCCCACCAATCTATTCTCGAACTGTTGGCAGTGGAATTACGCTTAGCACTTTAAATGCTAGTGAAAAAAAAGCAGCCATAGTTTTAATTCAATCAGGCGACAATGCCGCCGATGAACCAGGGCAAAAGTATGTTGCGGATATTGAGTTTAGTTACGAGCAAGATTTCACTGTTGGCACAACAGTCGGAACAGCTACGCCAATGAGAAAAACAATTAAAGGAGGTTTTAGCATTGAGGAAGATTACACGGTGATTTAGTATGGCTTCTGAATTTCTAGAGTATGCAAATTCCAAGTTATTTGTGTTGGTCAGTTCAAAAGAAACTGAAAAAGATGAATGGGGAAATATTCAACCTAAAAAACAATCAATAGAAGTTGAAACATTTTTAAAGGAATCTCGCGGTAAAAATAGTCAACCTGGTACAGCTAAGCCAGACGATAAGCAAGGAGCAAATTCTTTGAGAACATATCTAAAAGGTTATTTGGTGAATCCAATGCAATGGCCTGGGAATATTATACCAACCGAATGCGAGGTTGAATATTACGGAAAAAAGGGTAAGCTTCAAGTTTTGTCTCAGTTTCCTAGACCGTTTGATACTGAATTATTGACAGGAGTAATTGTGGAAGGATGGGCAACGTTTCAAGCTTAAATGACGAAATCATTGTACTCAGAACAGCCATAGAAGGACTGACAGAAGTAGGGACTTATTTATTCCCGACTGGTCAAACCTTAAAAGCTGTTGCAGTTGCTAAGCCCGACTTTCCGCCAACAGGAACACAAACACAAGGATTAGAAATTGTAATTATTCCAGCAGAAGAGTTGACAATAACACCGATGTTCAACCAAGGCTCAAGCTGGGTTCGGTCGCACAAAATAACTCTCAAACAATGGGACAGTCAAGACACAACTCTCAAAATAATTGAGCCGTTAATTCAATTATTAATGCAGCTAAATTATTCAGTAAGTGTTGGGTTAAGAATTATTCCTAATCCTAAAATTGGAAACATAGAAACCAGAAATCTGACAATATCTAAAACTATCATAAACAGGAGGAAACATGGGAACTAGCTATCAAAACCGAGAATTGCAAAAGGGCTGGAAGACTTCGGTCTACTGCTGGAGACAGAAAACCAAACCTGTATTGCCTTTTGCGCCTGCCACCCTGACATTGACTGCGGCGGCGACAGAAGGTGGAACAACTATGACCGTTACTGGTGCCCCTGCTACGCCGATCGAAAAAGGTAACGTTCTGCTCTTTGTTGATGCCGATGAGCTGGCATATCTTGCCGAAGTAACGGCTAACAGTACGGGTGGCGCGCTAACTGTTCGGGCGTTGGCTGAAACTATTCCGTCGGGTGCGACGGCGATGTGGCCGCCTGAATTGCTCGATCGGACTGATGCCGAAATTAGTCGAACGGTTGACACCACCGACACCCAGACTTTTAACACGGGTGGCAACAAGTTAATCACCACGACTACCAGCAGCCGATCACTAAGTCTGCCGGGCCCGTATATGTTGAAAAACGGCGGGTATTGGACGGCGTTTTTCTCGGCAGAAGAGAAAGTTGCGCTGTGGTTTGCAATCCAACACGAAGCGCCCGATCAGGATTTGGGAAGCATCAAAGAAGCTCCGTTCATTGCCAAAGGTTATGTCACAGACAACACTACTTCGGCGGCGGCTGACGGGTTTAGAATGGGCGATTTGTCGGTCGATATTACGGGCGCTCCTATCAGCGATTTTAGGGTTGTCGGAATTGCCGCTTAATAACCGATGGCTAAAGTTTCATCGCTTCAAACTAAAGGTGTTTTTGCCTGTTGTTGCAATATTCACGATCTCACAATTCATTGTGAACTGCTAGCAGTTAGCGGTAATCAAGAGTCTGAAGCAAAGTTACTAGACGTAGAAACAGGTAAGCGTTATTCGGTTCGCTTGCCTGCTGGTGCTCACATACTATGGGACTACACTATGGAGAGAATTGTAGATGCTGCCATTTAAAACTACTGCCACGCAGCAGGGGGAAAACACTGCGCTAATTGAGGATGGCTTTGGTAATTCAATCGAAATTCCGAAATATGGATGCTTGACCTACAACGAGGAGAACGCCATCAGCCAATACTATATGGGGCTTAAAGATGGGGTCAGTAGGGTTGATGCCCGACTATCAGAAATTACCATTTTGCTTCGTTCTAGGTTTAAACTTCCTGATCTGACAACCGATCAAGTTGCTGACCAAGCCTCAACAATGCCAATGATTGATCGCCTGTACGAATTTGTATTAGGCGAACGCACACGGTGGATACCCAAGGAGGTTTTACTTGAACTGACTGGAGAGGTAGCTAAGGAAATGGCGATCGAGACAGCCCGTCAATATAAAGGCATTGCCGCCGGACGCTCTGACCTCGAACTTGAAAAACGCTGGGTAGTGTTTGCCAAGAAGGGCCCGTGGCTTGAAGGGTTTGAAGTTCTCAAAGATTTTGCGGATGACGAGCCCGTGGGAAAGCCACTGACTCGAAACCTCAACTGATTGATTGGGAAAGCATCTACTGGAAGCTGCGATTAAATTATCCATCGGACGATCGATTTACCGCTGATAATTTTGCAGATCAACCTCTGGTAATTATTGAACAAGCTTTAGAGGCGATCGGCAAAAGAGAGATTGAATTAGGCAATTTGATAGCAACTCCAATCAGTAGAGCGATGTTGTACATCCTCTCTAGCAAAGGAGTTAAACGCCCAGAGCGTGAACTAAATTCAATCAATCCATACGCACAGGCGATAGAAAGCGAAATTGCCAAGAAAAAATATTCTAAAGAGTTTACCCAGACTTTCCTTAAATTATTGAAAGAAGGTAAAGTCCCAAGCTGGGTAGCTAGCGCAGTCGATATCGAAACGATGAATTTAGCAAGGTAAAAATATGACAAGGAATTCAAAGATTATGGGCGAAATAGCAGAACTTCAAGTAACAAAAACTGAAAATGTTACAGTATTAAACTTTGTTTCTACTGCCGAAAAGAAGCAAGTAGAAATTGACGATGGGTTGGGTAATGTGGTGAGTGTTCCGAGCAAAGGCGCTGCCGACTGTGTGGAGTACAACAAAGTCATGCAATTACTTTACCGCATGGAAAAAGACCCCACACAGGCTTTAGGTATGGAGGTTGCTATAGTAATACTCTGCCTCCGCCACCGTTACAAACTTGCAAAAACTGTTACGGATGACAGTATTTTGCTAGACAAAGATGGCGAACCTATACCAATATCTCTTGTTAAAAAACTGTACGAGTTTTTTATGAGAGAACTCCAGTTAGAAAGAGTTTTAGACGCTCAAAAAACGGCGGTTGAAGTGCGAAAACCCGTGATGCGGATGGAAGATGCTGCGCCTTATTTAGAGTAAAACTAATTAAAGAACTTCCAAACTTATGGCAAGAGTATTTGTTCCAACCCAATACCTATCTCAACAAAATAATCGGTTATATCGCTCAGGAACGTGCAACACGACTTCTATTGCAATGGGCATGGGCAATCACGGGGAACCATTAATTCGCTCTGACGGTACTCAACTTGAAGATTACTTGACTCAATATTGTTTAGACAATGGCTTGTCACGACACTCTCCCGGAGATTTGGAGATTTTGGCGCAGAAACACGGATATAGGTTCCGATTTAGCGCTTACGCTACTTGGAATGAGGTAAAGGCTTGGTTGCGTCAAGGCAAAATTTGTATAACTCATGGCTGGTTTACTGAGTTTGGTCACATTTTAGTAATTTGTGGTTACGACGAAGAAAAAGAATGTTGGATCGTGCACGACCCGTGGGGAGAATGGTATCCGGGTGGGTATGATACTAGCGTTTCGGGTGAAGCGTTGGAGTATTCTTTTCAGATGATGTCACGATTGTGCGGGCCCGACGCAGAAAATCAACTTTGGATTCACTTCGTTAATGGCAAAAGTGAAGATAAACGTGTTTGGAAGCCGGGAGAACTTGGAGGGTTGCGACTTCAGGATATTTACGAGCGTAAACTGTCGCTATCGTTGGTGGATGTAAAGAAAGATATAGGGTTGACCAAGCAAGTACAGATTTGCCTTACTCGGTTCCCACAGTTTCATCCAGGAACGCCGGATGGTAGTTGGGGCCCGTTAACTCAAAAAGCATTTGAGAATTTGGCTTTTAGCTTTCAGGTTGACGCGAGGGCGATCGACTTTAAAACTGCAAAAATTCTGATTGAGGGTAAATATAGATAATTTGTAATTTAAATTAGATTTAACTTAAGAATTAAAATATGCCCAACGCTTACGGACGCGCTTTTACCACTGCTAATTTTCTTTCCAATTTGGCTACTTTAAAAGCCATCAATTTTGGCGCGTCCGATCCGATGGGTTGCTGGTTTGTTGTGCCAAATCAAACCACGAATAATGTTGAAATATGGGTATGGGAACCTGCATCAACAGCCACAACTAATGAGATTGATGTTGTTCGCCCCGATTCAGTAGTTCCGGGTAGTCCTGGCAGATGTGTTCAACGATTGAAATTTGATGCCAGTAGCTTAGGTGGAATTCTTGGTGCTATCGCGGCTTTAAACACCGCTGGATTAATTGAGAGGACTGCTGACGGTAGTGCCAGTGTTGTTGGGTTGGGTAATTTCGCTCGAACTTTTCTTGGCAGCGCCTCTGATTCCGATGCGCGAACAACGTTAAATTTAGGTAACGTTACCAACACTTCAGACGCAAACAAGCCTGTTTCTACTGCACAGCAAAATGCCTTAAATCAAAAGGCAGATTTGACGGCATTAAACTCTAAAGCAGATTTAGTAGGTGGATTTGTACCTACATCGCAATTGCCCAGTTTTGTTGATGATGTTCTTGAATTTGCAGCACTTGTAAACTTTCCCGCAACAGGAGAAATAGGAAAGATTTATTTAGCGACTGGTACTAATATTGTTTACCGATGGTCTGGAAGTGTGTATGTTGAAGTTTCAGCATCTTTGGCATTAGGAACAACTTCTGCCACGGCTTATCGCGGTGACTTCGGAAATGCCGCTTATACTCATTCTCAAACAACAGGAAATCCCCACGGAACAACAGCAACGCAAATCGGATTACCGAATCTTACAAACCATTTGCAAGTAAACACAACGGAAAATCAGACAGTTGGAGGCGAAAAAACTTTTACTGGTGTAGTCCGAATTACAAATACAAACCAATCCACTTCTACTACGACAGGCGCTCTAATCGTCGTTGGCGGTGGAGCATTTGGGGGTAATCAATATATTGGAGGATTCACACTTCTAGGAGATAATGTAGCTATAAAACAAAAGCAAATATCTGGGACTACTGGGACTGCTGGTACTGATGTATTTGTTGCACATGAGATAACCGGAACTATTAGAGGAGTTACTTGTATTGTTACTGATATAGCTAATAGGTTAATGTCTCCTGGAATGACTTTAGCGTCTGCCCAAAATGAGTATTATGTCTATACTACTTCCACTCAGTTTATAGTATATGTTCCTCCGACAAACTCAAGTAATGTAGTTAGCAGACCTTTCACTGCTTTAATTACTTATAGTGCATAAAATTATGCAAATTACTCTCATGGGCTCAAATAATATTTCTATTGTCCATATTTCCAAACGGTCAAAAATTAACTTTCAATATAGGAGCCTAAAATGCCAATTGACGTACCAAACCCCAACGGAACAATGCGGCGCGATGTCGCCGAAAGATTTCAAATCCTCAATCTTTTAGAAGCTAACGAAAGTGTTTTTAAAATGCGAATGGAAGCGTATTTTGTGACTTCTATACACTTAGGCGATGAAAAGCTTTCTGAAGTTTGGAACCCTGAAGTTTTGGTCTTTGGCTGTGAAAACGATCCGGAATTAGAAGAGGCAATGATTATCATCCAAACCCGCATTGGGCAAAAGCGTTATGCACAAATTACAGCGCCGCCACCAGAAACTTCTGAACCTGTAGAAAATCCAGAGATAATACCAATTGAAAACAGCTAAAAAACTATAATGAAACAAAAAATAACATTTAACGGCGGTGCAATTAAAGGCACTGCGCTCCGAGCGTTTTAAACTACAATGCTCGAACTGGGAAAAACTTTTCAAGAAGTTATTGAGGATGTGAAAAATGCCAATACGCGGTAAAGTTTCTGTTAATTTTAATGGTATTGCTTTACAAGGGGCCGCTTTACGTGCTTTTGAGCGCACAATGAAAGATTTAGGTAATACTTTTCAAGAAGTCATTAGTGAGGTTGGGGCTTTTCCTGACTTTCCACAAAGTGACATCATTGACACGGGCGCGTTAAAAGAATCACAAACTGTCGCTTTCCCGTCTCCAGGTTCTGTTGTTTTTGATTGGCCTGTAGAATACGCGCCTTATGTTCACGATGGTTATACCTTGCAAAACGGCGCGCAGCAACCCGGCAGACCTTGGACATCTTTAGGTTTGCAAAAGTTTGATCCAGTGGTGCAGTATACCGCAAACTTAAACGCTGAACTAGCTTTCGTCCCGATCGCGATGCGTCGAGTTGGGCTAGTTGCTCGAAGAAAACTTACAACCCGATTATCTAACTGGCAGGTTTAATTATGTACGGTGGCGTCAGTATTCCAGTCAACTTGGGTTTAGGCGGATTTCAGCAGCAAGTCGGAGTAGCTACGCGAGCACTTCAAGGTGTGGGACTAGCAGGCGGTACAGCCAGTCAGAGAGTCGCTCAAGTTGTGATCGCCGCAAAGCAATTTGTCAATTTGGCTGTCCCCGCGTCTATTTTTGCCAGTCAGATAGCGCAATCTGTGTTTGGGATGACGCAGCTTTCGACTAAAGTTGCTGCGGTTGCTAACTTCTTTGCTGCAAACTATTTTCCGTTACCTTTTCTTAATCCTATCAACCAAGGGATACTTCAAACTGTCGTATTTCTGCGACAAGCTGGAGCAATTCAATCTGTCATCTCTTCCGCTATCACAGGTTTTACTAATCTTGGATTTTCAGGGAAACTAGCATTTTCTACGATATTAACTGGTGGATTGGCTGCTGCGCCTCAAGTAATGGCATTTTTTCTTAATCAAGCGGCGTTAGTCAATCAAGTATTTGTTGCCGGATTAATCCCTAATATCATGACAGTCAATGCGTTAATGACTACGTATCAAAGTCTTTTCGCAACCGCTTTAGCTAATCCTGTTAGGTATACAGACTTGGTTGTTTTGGGAGGAATCCTTAAAGAATTAGTACCTAGAGCATCGCTCTTAGGTCAGACATTGAATACAATGATAACTCCCATTAAGTTTGGGAGAGCGGCTCAAGGATTTATTGCTTATTTGAATTTACTGGGAACCGAAGTTACTATGCTTACTACTCAGGTAAACACGCTAACAACGGGACTCGCGGCAAGTGCGGCAAGCTTGATTGGCGGTGGCAGCTTCTTGTTGCCAGGGCAATTATCTCCGGGCCCTACTGTTGTTGATATGTTTCAAAATCAGCAAGGGGTAGAAGAAGCAGTACAATATCAAATTCTTACCGACAATTTACGAGCTTTAAGCGAAACCAGTGGCGCAACCGCCACACAAATAGACAACGTAAATAGAGCTATATTTAGTGTTGGCACAAGTACCAAGCAAAATATAGACCAAGTTGCAAATAGCGCTTCTGCATTGAAGCGTGCCGGAGTAGACGTAGAAGAACTACCAGCGGCTATAAAAAGCTTGGGTTATGCAGCAAGTGCCACAAACGAAGACATGATGGCGCTTGGTAAAACTACGCTAGAACTGACAAACGCTTTCACTGAGTTAACAATTCCCGAAGCTGCCGACGTACTCACAACAATTAGCACACAGACAGGTATAGCCACAAATCAACTAGCAACAAGTATAGTTAGTGCAAGTGGAATAGCTAAATCTGCGGGATTAAGCTTTAAAGAAACTGCGCTTTTAATCGGATCTTTAGGCGCAGCCGGGATTAGTGGCGCTAACGCAAGTGGTACTCTTGAAGCAGCAATAGCATCTTTACAAGGAATAGCTGGAGATTACAATAAGAATACCAAATCCAATGGTGTGTCCGCTCTTAGCGCTCTCGGACTTTCTAAATCAGATATAGTTGACGCTAGTGGCAACGTAAATAGTATTGAATCTATTATCCAAGCTTTTCAAGGTCGAATTACAGAATTTAATAGTGCAGGCAAACAAAGTCAAGTTGCACCCTTGGTTTCTCAAATTTTTGGGTCACAAAGTAGCAATGAAATGTTGGCGTTGTTTAATCAATCTTCGTCTGCCCTCAATGAGCTAAAACAGTCAATCAATAATGCGGGCGGTGTCAGTCAGAAAGTTAGCGACAGTCAAATGACTTCTTTGGCTGGAACTTTGGACAGATTAACTGATGGCGCTCGCGCTGTCTCAATTACTGTTGGTCAGTTTTTAAGTCCGATTCTAAGCGGATTTTTGCAGCCAGTCGCGGCGCTGACAGAAGGGTTCTTAAAACTACCTCCTGCGCTGCAACTGACGGCGTTGTCTCTCAGCGTTGTTGGGCCGTTAGCCTTAGTGGTATTTCAAGGTACAAAGCTTTTAGTAACCTGGACTAAGTTATGGGCGGCAGCTCAAGTTGCTGCTGGTGTTGCGGCTGATATCTTTACAGGCAAACTTACAGCATTGCAAGTAAAACAAGCTATTGCAGCGCAATGGACAGAAATTACCACTAAAGTTACACAAGCTTATTCTTTTGCGTTAGGTGTACTAACAGGTCAAATAAGTGCGGCTGAAGCCAAACAAACTATTTTAAACGCAAGTCAAGCATTTGGTGCGGCTAATAGTAGAGAGTTTTTTAATACTACCAAAGCGTCTATTGCTATATTAGGTGATTATGCCAAGCATTTGATTCTTGGTACAACAAATATTAAATTGTTCTCAATCTCTCAGTTAGCCAGTGCAACAGCTACTGGGATTAAGAATACAATTATAAATACAGCAATTGCGCTCACTAAAGCGCAAACCTATGTAGACTTAGCGCAAAACGCTGTTACATTAACTCAGATCGGAATCAATAAAATAGTTAGTGGATCTATTGCAGCAAAAACATTTGTTTTAGGATTGTTCACTAGGCAACAGGCTACAGCAAACACCCAACAGTCATTTAGTGCAACTATTTCATTAATAGCCGCTCAAGCTAAGAATATTTATGCAATCGCCGTAGGACGAGCATCAGCGGCAACCCTAGGATTTATTGGTACAATGGCAACGCTGGCGGTTAGGTTTGCGCTTCTTACTGCCGCTGCTTGGGCTGTATCGCAAGCGTGGAATTCGTTTTCGGCGGGAGTTAAAGAAGCTAATGGCATCAAAGAAACTGCCGATAACATCAACAAATTAACGACAGAGTTGACCGGGCTACAGGCAAAAGCGAATGATTCTGGAAATGCTTTTCAACAGTTTTGGGAAAGCGTACAAAAAAAAGGACCGATCGAAGCAACTCAACAAACATTGTCGCAAGTGACAGGAGGAAAACCAACTGACACATACGGCAAAGATTTTTCTATAGTTACCAACTCTCAGCTAGCCGCACAACGGGCAATGTTTGCGACAGAACAGGTTTCTAAAGCTGTAAACACCCAACTAGAGCTAGGTGTTGGGGTTATGCAGAAATATGGTATAGAGACTTTAGACGCTGCTGACAAACAGCGACTAGGGGCGCAAGGAATAGCTGATTTTAAAGCGGAAGCCACTCGGCAAGTAGATACCTTAAATAAAACGCTAGAGGCATTAAAAGCTCAACAGCCTGTCAATGACGAGCAAAAAGCATTTATTCAAACTAATATAAAATTAACCGAGCAACAAGTTAGGATTTTGCGCGGTAAAATTGTTGCGTTAGAATCCGAAACAGCTACAACTAAAGTACACATTTTAACCCTGGACGAATTAACTAAAAAGTATAAAGAGGTAGCCTACGCTTCCGAAATGGCTACTCAAAAATCATTAGCTTCAATAGAAGAAAGAGTGGCAAAAGGAAAAGGAAGAGGCGGTATAAATCAAGAGCGAGGCGAAGACCTTAAATTAGGACTTGAAAAAAATGGAGTAATTGAGCGCACTCGAACAAATTCTAACCAACTTAAAGACTTAGAGGCTGCAAGTATTGGAGCAAAGCCAGAAGATGCAGCTAAAATTGCTGAAGAAATTAAACGAATTGAATTAGACCAGGTAAAAGCTAGAATTGACGCTGCCAAACTTGAACAGCAGGCGCGAAAGAATCTTAACGATGATATCTTAGGAAATGTCAAAGAGCGAGAGGACGCTGTAACAGCTAAGCAGCAGTTGTCCAGTCAAAATCAAATAACTGCAATCAAGAAAGCGCAAGCCGCCCGCACGTATTCTGCTGAAGAAGTCGCAGCTAAAATTGCCACGATCGAAGCCACCGATCTACAAGCATCGATCGCCAGTGAAACTGAAAAACAGCAAAAACTACTCCAACTGCGACAGTGGGGGGTGATTTCGGAAGAAGAAGCCCGCAAAGGAGTGCGAGAATCGGCAGTCACAATTGCCAAAACTCAAGGGCAACTTGCCGAAGCTGAGTTGAAGCGGTCAGAAGAACGGGTAGCAGCGCAAGTCAAGAAAATTCAAGAACAGGCAAAGGTTAACTCTGACCAAAAACTCGCAGGGTTAGACGCTCGATCGTTCACTAGCGACCAGCAAGGTAAGTTGGCGACGGCTCAGTCGGGAGTCGGCGACGCCCGATCGGAACTAGACAAACAGCGGTTGGGATTCGCCCTTCAACTGGCAGAACTTAACGGCAACCAGTCACAGCAAGAGCAAATCAAAAATCAAATTTACCAGCAGCAGTTAGTCTCACTAACGCAGCAACAGCAGGCGAAGCGTCAAGAGTTAGTTATCAGCCAGCAGCAGGCAGCGATCGAACTTGAACGCAAGCGGGTGCAATCAGAAATTGCAGTGCTTGAAGCTCAGTCGGCGCTACAAGTTGCCCAAGCTCAAGGTGCGTCTGCTGGGGAAATTGTCGCGCTACAACAGTCGATCGCGCTCAAGCAGCAAATAGTGGCTCAAGTTGCCACAGAGAAAACCAACCAACAGAAGCTCAACACTTTAGCAGGGCAACAGTTAGCAATCCAGCAACAGACTGCAAAAGAAGGACTAGAACAGCAACGCCAAATAGACCTTCAGCGACAGGCGATCGAGAGAAAGACCAAAGCGATTGAAGAGGGAATTAACCGCGCTCGCTCACTTTCTGAGTCTCAACTGCAAGGGCTTGACTTTAAGGGGCAAGATGTTGGAGCCGAAATTAACAAGCAAAAACTACTTGCCGATATTTCTCAATCTCAGGCTAATTTACAGAAGCAGCGCTTAGAGTTCAGCTTGCAAGCTGCTGAGTTGTCAGGCAATGAATCAACGAAAGAGCAAATTAAAGAACAAATATATCAACAGCAGCAAGCGGCTTTAGTCGCTCAACATCAAGCTCAAAAGACTAATCTAGAACTGTCTAGTCAGCAAGCAACTATTGAGTTAGAGCGAAAACGGATTCAAGGTGAGATCGCTCTATTAGAAGCACAAGCAAATCTAGAATTAGCCAAATCAAAGAATGCTTCAGCGGCTGAACTTGCTGGACTGCAAGCAGTAATATCCCTGCGTGAAAAATCAAATAATTATATCTCAACAGAAGAAGCGAACCAGGCTAAAGTCAATCAGTTAACCAGCCAGCATCTAAGTATTGAGCAGCAAGTCGCACAAGAAGGACTCAAACAGCAGCGCCAAATCGAATTACAGAAAGAGGCAATTGAGAAACGAACCAAAGCAATTGAGGAAGGACTGAACCGTGCGAAAGCACTATCGGAAGCTCAATCTCAAAAACTAGAATTTAAAGGACAGGACATTAGCGCG
Organism: Microcoleus sp. MON2_D5; assembly: GCF_036701905.1. Classification (NCBI taxonomy): domain Bacteria; kingdom Bacillati; phylum Cyanobacteriota; class Cyanophyceae; order Oscillatoriales; family Microcoleaceae; genus Microcoleus; species Microcoleus sp. MON2_D5. Next base: position 44,045 of record NZ_JAUBRM010000038.1, on the reverse strand, counting down.
GAAATCAGTAAACAGAAATTGCTGGGTGACATATCCCAATCTCAATCTAACCTGCAAAAGCAGCGACTAGAATTCAGTCTACAAACCGCAGAGTTAACGGGTCAGGAATCAACTAAGGAACAGATTAAGCAGCAAATTTACCAGCAACAGCAAGCGTCGTTAATTGCCCAACACCAAGCCCAAAAGACCAGCCTACAACTGTCTAACCAACAAGCGACGATCGAACTTGAACGCAAACGCATTCAGGGCGAAATAGCACTACTAGAAGCCCAAGCAAACCTGGAATCAGCCCAAGCCAAAAACGCATCCGCCGCCGAGATTAGCAACTTGCAAGCGGTCATCGCCCTGCGCCAAAAGTCGGTCGATTATATCTCAACAGAAGAAGCCAATCAGAACAAAATCAACCAGCTAACCAGTCAGCACCTTACCCTAGAGCAGCAAATTGCCAGAGAAGGGATGGAACAGCAGCGCCAACTGGAAATGCAGAAACTGGCGATCGAAAAACGGACTAAGGCGATTGAGGACGGGCTAATTCGATCGCGCACTGCAATGGAGGGGCAATCCCAGAGCCTCGAATTCAAGGGGCAAAACGTCGGCGGTGAGATTGATAAACAGAAGGGTGTCAGCGACCTCCAACAGTCACAGGCCGCATTGCAAAAACAGCAGTTAGATTTTGCCCTACAGCGCGCTGAACTAAGCGGAAACGAATCAGCCAAAGAGCAAATTAAGGAGCAAATTTACCAGCAACAGAAAGCTGCTTTAGTTGCCCAACAGCAAGCCCAGGTTGTCGGAATTGGGTTGTCGCGCCAGCAAGCTGCGATCGAACTTGAGCGTCAAAAACTGTCGGCACAAATTGCAGTCACAGAAGCGCAAGCAAATTTGGCAAAAGCTCAAGTCACTAAAACTACCTCGGCTGCCGAAATGGAATCGTTGCGGGCAACTGTCGGCTACAGGCAGCAAGCACTCAGCCAGATTACCGCACAGGCAGCCGTCAGCAAGCAGGTGCAGTCAACGGAAGATCAGAAGCTTGCGATCGAACGCCAGACAACAATGGAGAATTTGGTGCAAACTCGCGAGCTAGAGCGCCAGAAGGAGGCTATAGAGAAGCAGAAGCAGGCGATCGAGGAAAGGTTGCAAGCTCAAAAGTCGGGATTAGAAAACCGCCAAGGCAAACTGGAACTATCAAATCAGTTGCTAGATTTAGAATCGCGGCAGTTGTCGGCGCGATCGGGATTAGCCGAAGCAACCAACGGGCTAGAGCAGCAAAGGCTTGAGTTTTTGATGTCTCAAGCTGAGATTACGGGCAATACCGCACAGAAAGAAAGTCTAAAAACTCAACTCTATCAACAGCAGTTAGCAGCGCTTAACCGATCGCAACAAGCGCAGCAGCAGTCGTTTGAGATTAGCCAGAAGCAGAAACAAATTGAACTTGACAGGCAGGAAATTCAAGCCAAGATTGCAACGTTTGAGGCAGAGGCAAATATCGCCAAGGCTAAAGCCGACAATAGTTCTGCTCAGCAAATTTCAGCGTTGGAATCGGTCTACAAACTACGGCAAGAAGCTTTGAGCCAAGTCGGGCAAATGCGGACAGCCGAGGGGCAAATTGCACAACTTGAACGTCAGAAGCTAGGAGTCGAGCAACTGTCAGCGCGTGAGAAGTTGCGCCAGACGAATCAGCTCGAAAAAATGCGGCAGGCGCACGAGGCCAACAACAAGGCGCTTGAGAAGACGAAAGAGCTAGAGAAGAAACCCATTAATACCAGTGGCGGCATGACTTGGATTGACCAAGCTGAGGGGCCCTGGTACGAGAACGCCAAAAACCCATTTCAAGAAACTGCCGACAACTTCTTCGCCGCGTCAATCCCTCCCGACCTAGCACCGATCGTGCCGGATGCACTTAAAACCGATCTACTGACCCAGCAGGGTAAAATACCAGATACCGCGCAGCAGTTAGCTAATATGCAAGTAACGGCTCAAAATGTTTACCTGAACGGGACAATTGCAGAAGCCCAAAAACCCGGCACCGACTGGCTATCTAAAACCCTTTCCGATATCAACGCACCCAGCACCCCATCTCAACCGATGGATGCAAATGCTCAGCGAGAAGCGGCTAAGGCTAAGATCGAACAGGCGCGATCGGCACTGTCAGCAGCACTTGCCCGTCAAAATCAACCAGTCAATATTGACCCTGCTGAAGCGACACGACAAGGGTTAGAGGCTGCGGCATCAGCTAGAGATTTTGCAGCCCAAATCCGAGCCGATTTAAAATCAGGTGTGCTCAAAAACCAAGTGACCGGGCGGACTGTTCCGTTGAATCTACCCCCCACCTTGGCGGAGTTGGCGTCAAACTTAGCTAACGCAGAAGCGGCGCTGAAAGAAGTTAAAGACCCTGTTGGCGTAGAATCAATCTATAATTCAATGGAAGAAATAAAAGCTATATTGAAGAATTTGCCGACTGGAAATTTGACTGTAGTTTCTCAGAACCCTGTTGCCGAATGTGGAGAAATTCTAAACGCCCTTACTAGGAGGCGGTAATGCCTTACCCAACAATTGAAGACTATCCATATTTGCAACTAGATATTGACGGTAAATCTGTTAAGTTAAATCAGTTCACCAGCTATTCTAGGAAGGTTTTGCACGGGGCGAAGATTGATTATGCGTTTAGCGGTAACGCCATCGTCAAGCGCACCCCGCACGAGCCGAAACACTTGTGGACAGTGACGGCGTTGGTAGACTGGGCGACGCGCAATCAGTTTTTATTAGTGGCTAAGTTGGCAGATACTAAAATATTTGCTCCACCGTTTGACGCTTATAAGTTAACTCTCAGCGATGTGTTCCTGAGTATAATTGAGCCGACTATATCTCGCCCCAAAGCTGATGTTTTTCAGTCGGTGGGGATGATTGGGGATATTGAATATTTTGCTAAATTCTTGGTGGCGATTGACTTGAGTTCGATCGAAGAGCAACCATTGGGCGACTGGGTGCAATTAAGCTTTATAATTAATGAATTGGAAAAACTTACTGCATAGGAGCTTGCTATGACACAATCAACAATGAAACAAATCTTAATAAATGAATCTCAAAAACTTTATCGGTTTAAACTTGAAGCCTTAAAACAACACAAAGAAAAAATGAATGAGTTCTGGTTAGGCAGAATTCAACAAGCTCAGCTTTTGGGGGTGACCAAATCGCAAATGGCTCAATTAAGAAGTATATATGTAGATGACATAGAAAAAATAGAATTTGAAATAACGGAAACACAAGCTGCTCTTGACTCTGAAATTTAAAATTCATGACTGTAAACGCAGCCGCTAGACCGAATAAGCTAATCGTCGCCGGACTAGAATTCCCCGGATTTATTCGCTATATCTGCGACGAGAACGAGCTAGACACCAGCGGCGCAATTCTGGCGACAGGTACGATCGAGATTGACAGCCATCACTCCAACCCGCAATCGCTCAACGATAGGCTAAATCGCTGGTGGTGTTGGGGCAAAAGGATCGAAGTTCACATTTTGGGCAGTGACGGCGTTTATCGGCTGCACCCGCGCGGCGTAGTGTACTTGATCCGATCGTTCTACAGCTTAGAAGGGCGGTTGACATTACAGGTTGGTTGCCTGCTGTCGCTGCTCAAAAATCGCTCGATCGACGACTTCCGGGAAGACAACAAAATCCCCAAAGAAACTGAGTCTACAGTCGAAGAACTGCAGGACGGGTACACGGAAGAAACAGCGCTGATTGTCATCTCCTACTCTTCCCCTGGTGTCGCGTTCTCGTCATCAAGTAGTTCATCGCCATCGCCATCTCCCACGCCGACACCAGCGCCCACAGGTGATTTGACACTGCCCCCCATTTTTCGAGAATTTCAAAAGTCAAAATTTTACAGCATCCAGCCGATCGTCACTTTCCTGTTAGGACGCGCCGGGGTGACAACAATTCGCGGCAGTGTCGGGGGACGTATTCGGGGCCCGATTAGTTTTAGCGGTTCGCTGGTTCAACAGGCCGGTGAGTTATGCTTCAAAGCTGATCCACCGAGTTATATCTGGGCTGACAAAGATACTGTCAGGATTACGCCAATTAATATCACCAACAACCCCACAGCCTTAGTTGTAGTTATCGGCAAAGACGAGGTAGAGTATGCACCCCTAGATAGCGGGTTAGACGCCATCAAAGAGCTGGTTGTCACAGGCAATCTAGATAAGAAAAACACTGACAAGCCAGAGGACGCAACCGAAACGGTCAATCCCGATGGCAGTAAAGAAAAAACCTCGATCACCCAAGACTTTGGGCCCGAAACAATTATTGACTTTAACGGCGACCCAAGCCTCGAAATACTGCTTTCGACAACTACGACAACCGAAAGAATTCAAGCTAATCAGAAAATTGTTACCACAATTCGGGTTGAACGCCGGGGGCTTGTCGTGCCAAATACTAAGGTTGATCGCGCCACATTTGTCGAGAGTTTCCGCAGCACATTCACGCAGTATTTCAGCCCAAACCCAGCAAACAACGGGCGGTTAGACTACGAGGAGGAGGAGATAAAAGAGCCAGTCTGTAAAGTGTTGGCGGGGTTCTTCGGCACTTATTCTGATGTTAATTTTTCCATGCCTTTAGGGTTTGATGCGATCGGCGGACAAACCTGGCCCGCTGACAAGTGGCTGCTAAACACTACGCAGATTCTCAGCAGTCGTACCCGCACGAACTACAGCTACGATTCTAAGGGAGTGCAGACGGCAAAAACTGCCGTGACCCAGGAATATGTCTCAAAAATTCTCACAAATTACTGGCCATTCGTCGGAACTCTAGCCCCCAGCAAGCAAACGACAGAGCAGTGGATGCGATGGGGTGATAATGAGATGCACCGCATTACTGCCAAAACTACATATCAAGAGCGCTACTCAACCGAACTCGAAGCTCTGGACGAGAAGCTGTGGGAGGACAAAGCAGCGGCGGGCATGACCGAGATAACCAGTATCCCGACCTACACTCGAACCGGAGATGTCGAAGGGTCGAGCACAGTTAGTTACAGCGCCAGAGATATCAATACTTTTCAGGTCAAGCACGGGACGCGAATGTCGCTGATGACCGAGAAGGACGGCGACAAAGTTGAGCTATCCCGCGCTGGACTTGCGAACGCACCGGCCACCGAATACTTGCCAGCTTATTCATCCGCCGGAGAGGACGGGGAAGCGGCGGACGACTGGGAAGAAGAGGAAGTAAAGGTCAAGAAATACTGGGACTTCGACTTTGATTGTTCGGGGCAAATGCCGCCGAAAGAAGTGGTCAGTATTGGTAAAATTCCGAATCAATCTATCCTGTCCCAGATTGCCGATATTTTGTATTTTTACAGGCAGGGAAAGAGCAAAGCTTACGAATTGACGGTTGAGATTGGCGACTGGTGGCTGTCTAGTTTATACCGTCCAGTCATAGCAGTACAGGTAATTGAACCGGATGACAATGCACTGACTTACCTGCTGACTGGCATTAACTATTCCTGCGAAGCGGATGCCAATTTAATTCTTGGGGACTTGTGGTGGATAGGTGGTACTGCCAATTCTTTAGTCAGCAGCGCGTTGGGTAATTGGCTGGAGACTGGTGTTAGGATTGTTGATGAAGGAATTGGGTTTCAAGTTGGCGATCGAGTGCAGGTTGGTGCGATCGGCGGAATCATTCCCGGTGTTGAGCCTAACCGCTACTGGATAACGGCGGTACAGACTGTTAACGGCGTCCAACAAGTTCAATTATCTGCTACTCAGGATGGAACAGCAATTGCCGTTACGGGCGCGATCGTCGGGGAGCCACGAATTACAACTGTCGTCGCCAAAGAGCCAACACTGGCATTCGCTCAACTCAAGAAATGGCTGCAAATTACATCTACAGATTGGGTTCAAACAGATTTAAATGATTGGCTAATTCTAGAAGTTAATTAAAATATTTATGACTCCCCACCGCTTGAAAGTTAGAGCCGCGATGCGACGGTACGGACAATCACAATCACCCAATCAGATTCAAAATGCTCTCGTGCAAACAGGCACATCGTCAGCCGATCGCCTAACCCCCGCAGCGGAAATCGGAAAGTTTCAGCAGTTTGACGCCGAGGCTGGGTGCTACGTGTTTGCCAGCAACACTCAATCGGTTTCAGTGCCATCCAGCCAAATGCTCAGTAATGGACGTTTGGGCAAGGGACAGAAAGCCCTACTTGCTCAAGGTACAGCCGATTACACCCCCGCTTAATCATGCCAGAAGAAATTAACAACATTAACGACCGCCCTGTAATTGAAACCGACGAACCGATGTCGATTCAAGAGGCGAATGAATGGGCGATCGAGGCACGGGGGAAGGCTGATCCGCGCAAGGCTGTGATCGAGCGGCTGCGGTGCGAGGCGGCAAAGCGTCGGGAGCGCAAACCTGCGAATCCTTTAGAAACGCTCAAACCTAACCCAAGTTACAGAGTTCGCGAGTTTAACGCCGAAGCCGATGCGTTTAACGTTGAGAGTAGCGATGGGAGGAAACTGACAGGAAAAAGCTTAAGCAATGGCAATGTCCGCAACGGGCAGCAAGTACGCTCATTTTTTGTTCCAAACGGTCAGGTTGTTATTGATGTCAAGCCGAAAGGTAGGGATATATTATTTGCTAAGCCTAAAGCGAAACCAAAGATTAAGCCTCCTACAGATAACATTAAAATACTATTTTATGTTAATTGTGAAATATCCCCATTTGTAGGATATGACGAATCAACAGTTGAACGTTTATGGAAAGAGCTTTGGATTGGCGGAACATGGCCTGTAAAAAAAATATATACAGTTCCAAATGGTTATCGATTAGCTGATGCTTTTATTGTTAATACGGGAGAAAAAGAAGAAGACTATGTTGTAATGGGTAGGCTTTTTCCTGTTAAAAAAATACATAAATGGTATAGTCAACTAAATGTAGCAGATTTTGCTATTCCGCTTGGAATTCCCGCAGCTATCTTTTTTACAATAGAAAAAGGTGTTGTAAGCCAGCAAGAATTTACTGAAAACTTTTGTCCTCCTTATTTTTGGCGATACTGTGGTGGAGGCTTTTTCTATTCCGCAGGAAGTGAAATTGGTGTAAATACTATAGATGCAGCTAGCGGACAGGTTCGTGCGTTATGGCCTAAAGCTTATAGTTGGTATAATAGTTCACCCAGTATTTATGATTTCGGATACAACAGTCCTGGGCTGACGAGTGGAGGAAATCAATTTTGTTTTGTAAATTTTGCAATTCATAGAGTTGGGATGTTTGACGGATATGCGTTCGCTGGAACTCCGGCACTTTCGCATTTAACAAAGCCTGTCAATAGCTATACTCCTATCTTGTTAGACCAAGCAACAGCCGAGCGATTAAGTCCACGATATGACGCAGATGGCAATTTGCTTCCACCTGAGATGTTATTTGGTATTGACTCTTCCTCTAAGTGGTATTACAAAACCAAAAGTATTGAAATTGAAAATATAAATACCTTTTACTCTGCGCTTACACTTTTATCTGATCAGAATTCATATGTTGCACTTTTAGGCTTCTCCGGTAATCTTTGCATTACTCCTACCAGGAATGCTTTAATTGATTATCAAGCAAGCAACGGGCTTTATATACGTTTTGAGAACCCAGAACCTATCTCAAGTGGTTTCTTATATGAACCTTTAATTGTTGACAGCACAGGTACAAAAACTTTAGTAATAAAACAACTTGCCGGAGATTATTCAATAAAACAAACTAACTCACTATTATATTTGTCGGACTCTGGCGAAAGTCCAGCTTTTACTAAAATCTCAGGAATCCCAGAGCTTGACAACTTGAGTTCATTGGGTTCACAAGTTGTTGTAGATGAAAATACAACACAAGTTCAAAGACCACCTTTTCTTAGAAGTTTGTATCAAAACTTCGTGTTTTTATCAAACACTATTTGGGAATTTGGTGAACTAAATCATACGCTAAACGTATACTCATATAACGGCCCTGCCGATACTTTTTATTCAAACTTTTTGTTAGCATCTAATCAGTTAGAAACAAACAATGAACTACTGTATTTAAAAGATTTTCTTTTAGCTTTTGCCTATTTTACGCAATTAACTGTGATGCCTTCTCCTGATGCACGTATTGCAGTTAATCCATTTCCAATTACCGTAGATCTATGTACGTATTTTAAACCTTTATCTTCTTATATTGACAGTAGCATATATATTCCTTATGGATTTCTTGATGACGATAAAAAGTTTTTTGGAACGCAAGCAGTTGTTTATGCAGAGCCAGAAAAGACTAGAGTGTTACCTCAAACGTCTAAAGCTGTTGTAAAAATAGTAGAATTAAAATTAGATGAAACTATAGGGCAAGTAGACGTTATGCCAACAGTAAAGGAATTACCTATTTATATGGTCACTCCAGAAAATAGTGGCAGTGGGTCTATAGCATTGGCTTCAGCTAATTACTGGCTCAACAAAGTTGCAAGTAAAGGCAAAGCGCTACCTGCTTTTATTCCAGACCCAATTACTCCTACTCCTACTCCTACTCCTACTCCTACACCTACTCCTACTCCCGGAGATGGAGGTGGCTATGGCTATGGCTATGGCTATGGGAGCAGTGGCGGTTCAGGTGTTTTTTGAAATTTATATTAGTGTTTCTATAGCAAATGTTGGGTTGATTGAAATACTAAGCTTATGTGTTGTATTCATTCCTCTTCTTTTTAGGGCTTGTGTTATAGCTTTTCTACATAACTCAACTCTGTCCATGTCATTCATTGTTACTTTTGTAGATCGGTGGTGAAACCTATACTGATACAAGTAATTGTCTATTTTTTTTATGTTTGTCACTTCAGATAATCGCAAGCACAATTCATAATCTTCAATATTATTAAATTCAGTATTAAATCCACCTGCTTTTAAATAAATTAACTGTCGAATTAATCGAAAGTGAAAAGTCATAAAATCAATTAACAATCTGTCCTTAGAATAAGGGATAACACATCGTTTTCCTGGTCGCATTTTTCTACCATTCTCATCAATATCTAAATAATTTGTATAAACTAAACCACAATCTTTATCATCATCCAGCACCGCCGCCGTCAACTCGATCGCCCGCGCCTCTAAAATATCATCCGAGTCAACTTGCCCGATATACTCCCCCCGCGCCGCGTCAAACCCTTTCTTAAGCGCATGAGCAGCCCCCTTATTAATGGGATTCGACAGCACCCGCACCCGATCGTCCTCCAACGCAAATTGTTCGGCGATCGCCAAGGAACCATCAGTCGATCCGTCATCCACAATTATCAATTCTAAATCCGTAAAAGTCTGGTCTAGTACGCTACGGACAGCGATTCCCAGATACTTTTCGCGGTTGTAAACTGGGATGGCGATCGACACCTTGGGAAACTTTGAGTCTATTACATTTAAATTACCCTTTCCGGGTGATGGTTGTTTATTCACGAGATTGTTAAAGTGAGTGCATTATTAATAATAATTTTACTCATATTAATATGAAACGCAATTTTCTCGTTGGCGCACCCCGCAGCGGCACCACAATCCTACAAAGCTTGCTAGCCGCGCACCCCAAAATCACTTCCTTCCCCGAAACAAAGTTTTTCCATCACTTATGGACTGACAGACTATCTCGCAAATTACCGAACCGCTTGCGCGAATTCTTCTACAAAGAAATCTGTCGTCCTGACCTCTACAGCGAGGTGGAAGTTTACCGCCGCCAATCCACCACCGATCGCATCAACTGGTTCATCGGCGTTCTAGATAAACTAGCGATCGAAGAAGGAAACAGCGTCTGGCTGGAAAAAACGCCAGAACACATTTACTTTTTGGAGTCGATCGCAGACTACTTGCCACAGGCAAAATTCATCCATATTGTTCGGCATCCGCTCGACGTTGTTGCATCCATGAGGAAGGCTACACAAGACCCATTGAACAATGTTCTCTGGGGTGGCGAGTGGAGCTTAGATTTTTGCGTGTCTCGGTGGAATAGTTCAGCATCAATTAGTTACAGTTGCGCCAATAAGTCCCAGCATTTAGTTGTCAAATATGAAGACTTACTACGAGACAAGATTTGGCTGCTGTCCCAATGCTGTCATTTTATTGATATAGCCTACGATGTAGAAATGCTTCGCAACTACCGGGGAGAAAGTCAAAGGTTGAGCCTAGGGCTGCCGTGGCACGAGGGAATCGATCGGGCGATCGAGCCTGCCATTATTGCAAAGTACAAGCAGTTTCTCAGTCCAAATGAAATCATGTACGTGCTAGAGAATACGGTGGAATTACGGCAAAAATTTGGGTATGGGTGCGAGTAGCGGCACTCCGATCGCGACTACCCGGATTTTGAGCGGAAGGAACAATCGGGCAATCAGACGTGTTGAAGATTTGACAATTGAGTGCGCGTTAACATAAAAAATATTAACTCAATTCACAAAAGCAATGACTAAAAAGTTACCAGCAAATCAAACACCTCCGGCTAAAGAAGGCGCTCCGGGTTACTTAGGAGGCACAGGCTATCCTACTGCTAAAGAATTGGTTAACGACGTGAAAGAGATATTTAAAAAGAAAAAATAGTTATAGACCGATCGCCAATTCAGAAAAACAGAACCCGCAGTCTCTCAATCTGTGGATTCTGTTTTCGGTTGGTTCGGTCGCTTGTCTGCTGAATCTATTGTAACTTTGATCGGGTTAATCTAGCGGATGTATTGCGTTATCTAGTGGGCTTGTTGCACTATCTATAGGGCTTGTTGCGTTACCTATGGGGTAGCCCGAAAACTTATAACAGCTTTTAAGTAATGTTCAGCGACCGATGTTCAGTGATGCCAATCTCACGGAATATGCTATTATTGAATCAATCAGGAGGTTGGCCGAGCGGTTAGGCGGTAGACTCATAATCTATTTCAGGTGGGTTCGACTCCCGCATCTCCTATTTCACTGACGGTTAAGTCAAGTGTGCGCCCCCGCTATTTAAAGGGGGCCAAATTTCTTAGCGTGGCATCACTTCGCAAATTGTCATTTTTGTTCGCATGATAAAATATAGACACTCACTACACCGCCACAAGTATGCAAATTAACCAAGAAGGGTTAGACCTCATCAAACAATTTGAAGGCTGCAAATTAGAAGCCTATATTTGTCCTGCTGGTATCCCAACGATCGGCTACGGGCACACTCAATCAGCGACAATGGGGCAAGTTATCAGCGAAGTTGAAGCTGACGCGCTACTGCGGAAAGATTTGAAGGATGCAGAGGATGCCGTTAGAACACTGGTAACTGTGCCGATTGACGAGAATCAATTCTCGACATTGGTTAGCTTTGTATTTAATGTCGGAGCAGGTGCGTTTGAGCAATCTACTTTACTGGCTATGCTCAACGCTTACGCTAGCGCTGAAACAGTGGCGGCTCAGTTCATGCGGTGGAATAAGGCAGACGGGCGGGAACTGCCGGGGCTGACACGTCGCCGCCATGCTGAGCAAGCCTTGTTTCTGGGGAAAGACTGGAGAGTCTACTTATTTTGATTAACGTGGTCAATAGGTTCACTTTCTAAATTTCGATTTGGCTTTTCAAACCCAGAATTCCTGAAAGTAGTCACAGTTAAAACGATAACAGCAAGCCCACTTATTAACGGAGCCAACTCTTTGGGGATTACTCTTTCAGCCCAAATAAGTGAACCATAATTAAATACTAAAAATACTTTAGTTGTTGCCAGACCCATCAATGCGTAGTTAACAAAAGATCCTTTAATTAAGGTATCTGGCTTAAGCTCTTTCTTCAAAGCAGCAGCGGAAAAGGCTCCCATAGCAAGCCCACTAATTAAAGTATATATTTCCGCAGGGATTGTTTTTGTAGTCCAAGTTAAGGCTATGCAAAGCAATAATAAAAGTATAGCTGAAAGTGCTACGCAAATAATGATATAGTCTGCCAACAAAGATGCTTTCATTCAATCCCCTTTGTAATAATCGGTTTCATTAATTTGTCTTTCTGCTTTTTCTTTAGCCCATTTTACTGCTTCTCGCAACTCCTCTATAACAATAGAGGAATCTTTTTCCCCTCTTTCATTCCGAATTAAATTACTAACACCAAGAACTTCTCCTAACCAAATATGAACTTGATTCATCTGCTTCCTAAAAAAAGTTATTGAACTAGCGTTAGACTCTATGACCTTTAATACTCTATTATTTGCAAAATCTAAAGCGTTTAGTCTTTTGTGTGTCGTTCGGTCGTTGCTTTTTAACTTGTCAACGTCTTTTTTTAGATTTATTATAATTGCAACCAAAACAACTACAACTAATATCAATACAATTAAAATCACATCTTCATACTTGCTAAACATTTAATTTATTTAATTAAAAGTTTTATTCCCGCCGAATTGCAACCCACGAAATACACCACTAGCATTATTGTAGTGGTGTATTCTACGGGTTGCAATGCGGAAGCTGAACTTTGAACTTTTGCTTTGCTAGCTAGCCCCGCCACGCATTACCTTTGATGATGGCTCCAATCTTTTACTGACTCCGAAGTGTGCAACTAAGGACTTGCGATCGACTCCCTCAGCAGCCAGACGGCGAATCTCGTCTGCTTGCTCTTGAGTTAGCTTGGCGTTGGGGTGCTGCTCTTTCTTTTGCGGCTGGGGCGGTAATTGTCGATCGGCTGGTCAGTGTTGGGGTTGGTAGGGAAGCCCATCATTTATACACCTCGTGTTTCAAGTCTGGGGAAATCAGACTAACAATTTTTGTCTTTGGGCTTTGGGCCGATTCAATAGCGCGTTGTTTGGCTTCTGTTTCACTGCCCTTAAAAATTTCGCGCATATCTGCTTTTACAACCCACATCGGCTCAACGTGTTTGGGAGTAACAATTGGGTCGGGACGTTTCCATTCAATGATCGGATGGAACGGCGGATGTTTTTTTGGATCAAAATTTTGCTCAATCCATTTGAGAGCCTCAACACTGACTACTTCTTTAATTATTGCCTGATACTTTACGGGTTTTGAAAAACGCTGCTCGGTCGCAACGTCCCAATTACCCGATTTGGCGAAGGAGTGAGATTTAGTCAGGAAATAAACCCAACTATCTATTAAACCTTTGTTGTTTCCTCCCGCATACAAAATGCCATCCACAAAGTCGAGATAGGGCGGCGGTTCAATTGCAGGCACTTGCCGGGATTCCAAACCTCGCAAATAATCACGAAACAGCATTACATTAAAAATCGGTACATTATCCAACCGGATAGCCCCAGTTTGCTGGTGCGTTAAAAATTCCAGCATTGCATTGTCAATATTCAAACGATTTTGCTCAAACTTGATTTGCTCAAGCAAAGTTGTACGCTGATTTTTTTGCTCGTCGGCTTCTTGCGGTGGCTCGGCAAAATGAGCGGCAGTAAATTCTTGAAATCCGGGATTGGTTTTTTCTATTATTCTTGGAATTGGTTGGGTATTCATTTATTTTTCCTAGGTATCTATTAAAAACTCCGGCACCGTATACCCCATGTGTCGAAAAATAATCGCTTCAGACTTCGTTCGGGGCATCCGATGCGGTATTCGTGCCACAAAGTCCCCTCTATCAAACCAAGCACCGAACCCACCGGGGAATCGGAGGAAGATTCGATCGGGCGCAATATCTGTAATCTCACCCCAGCCCCAATCAGGATGTGGAACCATAAAATCACCTCATCAAAATAGAGATAGTTGAATCCCTTCGGTTGCCTTGAACCGATCGCGCGCCATCTGTTCTTTTGCTTCGACTTGAAGCCCAGTCAGATAAACGTCAAGCGCGTCAGGTTGGTCAAAAAATGTTTGATATCGTTGCAACACCATATCCAAGCAATCGGCTATATAGCGCAAACACGGCACAGCCATAGAGTTGCCCAATGCTTTATATCGCAAGCTATTAGGAGAATATGACTTATTTCTCCAAGGGATGTTGGTGTAATCGTCAGGAAAGCCTTGTAAGCGTTCGCATTCGATCGGGGTAAGCCTGCGAATCTCCCAGCCCAAACTTTGCCTACTAACAACAGAGGAAACTTGATCGAGCGACCATCCACCAGAACCTTTTGCTAGTAGAGCGTTAGAGGTTTCTTGACGTAACGTTGCTTGTCGGCAATCTATTGAATAGGCGATCGATGCGCCGCTAGCCGTGCTGCTGATATGCGATTTGTGGAAATTACCGGCCCGCAGCGTGGGAGCGCATTCTTCTCTAGCATCGCCGCCCGCATCAACCTTGCTAAAGCCGACGGCGGGGAATGCCACAGCTGAACTATTTCCACATTTACCAGACCGTAACGTTGGCGACAATTCTGATTGCGCTCCATTTCTGTAGTCGATCGAGCTAAATCCAACGGCGATCGGGATGTAGCAACCTACTCCGTCAATTCGATTCCCGCCGCCTCCATGTCCTTGTCCGAGGGTGTCAGAGATTGGTGGAGGAAATTCAATGCGTGCTGTAAAGTCGGGTGCAATTTTTTCCCTCGCGCTTTGCTGCGACGCAACACTCCCGACACTGCCTCCAAACTCAAATGATATCTCTCCAGATACAGAGAGAAATCGTCGGCTCTCGAACCAGGGTTTCGCTCCAACCAATCGCCCAAATTTTCTAGAATCGACGATAACTGCGTAGACTCGCTCCCTGTTTTGGGCGAGTCCGAAATTTCGAGCATTGAGTGTTCGCCAGGCCACCGAGATATATTTTCCGGCAACCATACCTGCACGTCGCCATCGTCCGCCTGGTGGCAAGATTTCGTCTGAGCCGACAGTGCAGCCCAAAAATTTGCCCCAGGGATTCCCTGCTGCCGATAATATTCCTGGTACATTTTCATAGATAGCAATAGCTGGTTGAATTTGATTGAGCAATTCCAAATATTGAAAGGTCAACATTCCCCGTGGGTCGTCTAGCGACTGCCGATCGCCCGCTACTGAAAAAGATTGGCAGGGCGGGCCACCAATTACTATATCAATTTCGTCGCGCCAGAGCGTCCCGTCTATTTTTGTGATGTCGCCGAGATTGGGTGTTTCCGGGTAATGATAAGCTAATACAGCGCTGGGAAATTTCTCAATTTCGGCGCAGAATTTAAAGTCGTAGCGATCGGTCAGAGCGTGTTCTGGAGCTCCAATCCCGGAGCACAAAGTGGCAGCGCGTAGCTTCATCGCTTTACCTCTATCTGGCTGGCAAAGACAAAATCAGTTTGGGTACCGTCCAGAAATTTGACGTAAATATAACGGTCAAGAAAATCTAAAATAATGGCTTCGCGCCGATCGTTCCGACCATAATCTACAACAACCACGTCCCGAACTTTGAAATCGCGTTGAGCCGGGCTAGAATTTTCTTTGGCAATTAGCGCGGGTAAATCCGTCATCAAGTTACCGAGTGTCTCTAGTGGCATTCGACCAGTGTAAGTGCGAGTCTGACGAATAGATGGAAGTACCTGTTCGCATACCCAGTCCCGAAAAGGTACGGCAGCGGGCAAGTTTGAGCGCAGAATTAATTCGTAGACCCCTGCCTCAGAAATAAAAATTGGTTGTCGTCCTGGTAGCCCTAAATCTAACCGTCGGTTATGTTTGAGCGAGACATTATCTGAGATTGCTTTTGCAGGGTTTTTGTACCCGATCGCTTTACAGACATCAGCAGCGCAGAACCAAATTTGATCCTCGCTATTGTGAATCTCGACTAATTGACTGTTAAAACTAAACATTTGTAAAGCTTGCATGACCTTTAAGTTTTTGCTTGAGGTATAGTTAGATTGGCGGAACCGAATTTGCAGTTGGTTCCGCCGAGACTGAACGAGAATCAAAAAAGGGAGAGCTGATCAGGATTGTAGGTCTTTTTCCTTTTTTCGTTATAGTCGTTAAGCTTGCGCGGTTTTCGGTATGATTGCCGCCACATTTGATAGTTTTTGCAAGCTATACCAGTTGAAAGAAAAATGCCTAAGATCTGCATCTCTTGACACCACACTTTGTACGGATGGTTACAGCGCATCCCAAACGGGTATTTTTGTTTTGATACCCAAGCTTTGCATTTATTAACTTCAACTTTCTCCCCTAAACACAGTTGTTGAGCTTCGTACTCAAGAAGCCCGTTCGCGATTTCGTGCGCGCAATGCGCTTGCCAATCTGTTAATGGTTTATTCCATCGTGGTTTCATTGTTTTACCTCAGCTAAGCAGGTTTATCAGTGCCAAGCAGTTTTTGCAATTCTTCCAGCGTCCGTCTCTTGCCAGAAGGATTAGCCCATTTATTTATTCGGCGAGGTATTTCTTCCTTAACTCGCTCAAATGTCGGGGCTTCGTCTGGGTTTCTGTAAAACAGTGGAATGTCATCTCTTGAGAACGAAATAATCCTGGTCATTCCGCTGATATTGGACTTGTCCCAACAGTAAAGATTGGTCGGGCATTGGTCTGTGGCCCATTTCCCCTTAGCTGATTTTGTATAACAAAATCGAGGAACATTGAGGATTAGAGTTGGCGGGTGATGTTTGATAAAATCAACCCGATCGGCACATACTTCAAACCAATTCAATCTGAGCACCATTACCACTCCCCGTCGTGAGTGTTGATAAGCGTTTTGCACGATTGGAGCGCTCAAATGGCTGTAGGGCGGGTTAGAAAAAATCCAGTCAGCTTGCGGTAGTGTCGCCCAGTGTTCTGGTTTTGTCGCATCGCAGTGATAGTCAGCAGGCTTGGTTGTGTCTATGTCGTTGCACCAAACTTTAAAACCAGCTTCTTTCATGATTGAGGCGATCGCGCAGTGACCCGCGCAAGGTTCCCCAATAGTCCCAGAGAACGGAATATGAGCAAGAGCTAAAAGGGTCAACCATGCGGGGGTTTCGTAGAAATCAAGCTCGTGCCTTCCTAGTCTTAGTTGCTCAACATTCATTAACTTTCTCCCCAGCATTTTCCAAGAAACTGTCGATAAACCGACAAATTTGGGTCTTCTTGAGGTGGCAGTATTTCTTTGTCGAGTTCTTCATAAACTAGATCGAGCAAAGATACTGCCATATCTAAAGCGTCATTCAGAGAAACCTCTGCGCTGTTATCAACGGGAGCAATCAGAGTTGCTTGTGCTTTTTGAAATTCTGGTTGGGTGGCAACCAGTTTTAAGGCTTCAGCCATGCCGCCGATAATTGCTTTTAATCCATCTCTATCCATGAGGAAACTGGGAGCGATCCAGCAATTCGCTAAAACAAACACAGTTGACCGTTTGGGTTGACCGAATATGAAGCGGCTTGAACTTGAAAGTGTCGCAGTAGCACTTCTTTGTCAATCAACTCTGCGACATAACGACGTACCAGCTTTCGGCAGTAAGAGAAAGACTCAATTAGCCGCTCTAATACGCGAACTCTTGCTTGTACCTTTTCTAGCTTTTTTGGATTCATTGATTTCCTTAACTCTGTTTCTTGGACGAGGACGAGTTGCTTCAACCTTGTGAGTTTCCGATCGCCCCGTAGAAGACGAACGGTACTCTTCACTCATGACCAGGTTTAAGTATCGACGGACTAACTCAGGGCCGCTTTTAGGGTAGTCCGCTAAGAATAAATCAACCTGTTCTTGAACTCCCTCTGGTAAGTTGTCCGGGATTTGGACAGATGGGCGGAGAATAGCGATCGGTGGAATTGCGAGAAAGTCTGCTGGCTCTGGTTGCATGGTTGTGTGAGGGGCGATCGGCTAGATAGTAATTAACTACCTAGCCTTGGCGTAAAACTAGCTTGCGGACGGTAGCGCTGGGATATCTAGCACATCATTAACTGAGGTAAATGCTGGCTGAGAATAAGTATCTCCGCGCATAATATACGCTGCCTCTTGTGGCGAAAGATTGTCGAGACATTGCATAGCCTTTGTTCCGTCCCAGTCAACCATCCGAGACAGATTGCTAGGGTCTGACAACACCGCTGCGGCTTGGTCAATTACAGCCCAGTCTTTCCGCTCCTGCCAAGACCATTTCAAACTGTAGTAGTTGATTGGCTTAACTACGCCACTGTCGTCTGGTTTCTGACCGGAATGCTTGACAAATTCGGGAATAAAAATTCCGGTTGCTGGTTCTACGCCACGAGATTGAACTGATGCTACCAAGCGGTTAAAGTCGTTCAACGTGCGATTCTTGATGTAAGTCACCATTACCGTTCCTTGTGGTAAATCACCACTTTCGGCAACGAACCAGAGTTGACCCCATAAAGTGTTTGAGGTTTGACCGAGGGAGCCAAAAAACTTGGAGAATTTGAGGATTGTCATTGAACATTTTGAACCGTAGTCCGCATCCCCAATCGCCCACTGCCCTGACTGGCAGTTGTTACGAACGGCGATCGGGATTTCTGGAACGAGTAGTTCGTTGGCTGCTTTGCTTCCGAAGACTGAAAAGATAGAGCGTTGATTTTCTGTTTGCTTAGTCATGATTGTTAGGCTTGGTTTAGTTCGGTTTGTTTTTAGTTTATTTGTTGCGGTTCTGTTCAGCCTTACCGCTGGTTGGCGATTTGGCTTATAACTTAGCTTTTGTTTTGGATCTCACTAATAAGTGAATCCGCGTAATCTACAGCTAATTTAACCAAGATATTCAACGAGGTAGCGCCTTCAGGGTTAATATCGCTACAGGCTATGTCACTTGATATAAGTGCAGCCAGTAAAGGCGTTGCAATTGACAATCGTAATTGTTGATTTTGATGTGTTGTCATGCTATTTACTAGCGTTGACACATAGGGACTTGACGTAGTAGGTTTTTCCGATTGTTTGTTTTCTTGAATTTTGCGGATTGCATTTTTAATCCGTGTAAGATCGCTATCTATTTGAAGTAAAGCGATAGGTGATTTTTCGCTAAGCGTCTTGAGCAAGGTTTCGTAATCTGAGTTGAGCAAGTCGTCAAGCCAACCGTAAGTTAATGTCATATTTGCATAGCATTTGATTTAGTTTCACCAGCCGTTTTACCGCTCCCGCTGGCACTGAGCAAATTTACTATTTCGTGCAAGTTATACTTTGTTTTGCAAACTGGTGTCGCTCGGCAATTTTATCTAGATAGCTGAGCGCTAAATTCTCATACGGGAAGGGTTGACCTGTAATCCCATCGTTTGCCCAAGCCCACCAGCGACCATCTAATCCCTGCATAATGCGACCGATGCCGCGATAGTTTTCAGTTTGGGCTAAAAATTGTGGGGAATCTTTAAAAGCTTTTGGGTTAAAAGTACGTCCAGCTTCAATTGCTGCTCGGATTCGTTGGTGGTGAATATTTGGAGCTTTGCGTTCGGCGGCAGTAAAGTCCGCACTAATTACAACCATGATTTCGTAAGTAGCTGGATTGCTGATATCCAAATAAACTAAAGCGTTTCTTGTTCTGAAATAAAAGTTGCGGAGCGCACCTTTTTTGCCAACAATAGTTCCCGTAGTGGGGCTATGCCAGTGGATAGTACCTTCTGGTTCAATCTCGGTTGCTGATTGCTCATCCAAATCTTCATCGTGAGTGGGCAGAATAGATGGGTCAAAAGCTGTAATTTTAAACAAGCTCAATACGTCAGTTTTAAGTTCTTTCATTTGTGTTTCTAATTGTTGGACTACAGGGGAAATCTGAGGTTCTGGTACGGGGCGATTATAGAACTCAATATCTCGTTCAATTTGCCGTAAATGAGTGTAAGCAATCGCCTCTGCTTCTGAACCAATCACAGTCCGCTCAACAGCCAATTGAGCCTCCATTTCCAATTGGGACAGATAGGCTAAATCGTTGAACTTGCGATCGCCTTCGCTCTCTTTCGTAAAAGCTGTCATGAAATTATTGTCAGCTTTTGGCTTTGTCGCATGGGGTAATACGATCGTAGCTTCCGGCAAAGCGGTCAATGTCGTTACTCGTCCGCGTCCGTTATCGCCTCGATTTGGGGGTGCGTCGTCTGTTGTTGCTGTCGCTGTGAATGCTGGCGCTTCCAGCCACACTTCTTCCGAAAAGATTTCTCGGTGGCTGATTCCGCAATTAAGAATGAAATGAATGCGTCCGTCGCTTAGGATTTTTTTGGAAGCAACTACTTGCGTTTTACGACGAGTAATTTCATAGTCCGTTTTGAGGTAATCACCGACCTCCATTTCTTGACAAAGCTTGGTGTACAGTTTGCTAGGTTTAGGTGCATCAGGTAAAGATTTTTGATACTCCCTGATTTCAGCCATCATTTCAATGTACCAAGCAGGTTGGGGCCAAGCGGATTGAGGGTAAGCAGCAGTTTTTTGAGAAACAATTGCTGTCGGTTCTACCCGCCCGCGACCGTTGTCTCCCTGTGGCGGTTCATCTTCCGGCCCGGTGACGGTTGGATTGATTGGATTGCATTTATCACACCAGCAAGTGAATGAATGCCAGCCTTGATTCCAGCGGTAGCGGTAGGGTTTTTTAGTCTCCGCAGCAATGCCGTTGTCGCCGCAATTTGGCGGTGCGTTGTCTGAGGTTGCAGTGACTGGTTGAATTGTGACGGCTTCTTTAGGGGCTGACTCAACTGGGGCGATCAGAGCTTCTGGTTGAACTTCACCTTTACTAGCAATTTCAGTAACCGGGATTTCAGAAGAAGCAATCAACTCAGTCATTTCAGTTTCGAGATTAGCAAGTTCTTGGTAACAGTCGCTCTTAGCTTCCCAGTGTCCGCGAGTCACGGCGTCGGTCAGTCCGCAGCAGTAGCGGTTGTCATCGTTGTCGATGCGGCGGGCTAGGGGACAAGTGGCGCAGGTCAGTGGGGTGGCGACGTGTTCCGGTTCAACTACGGGCTGCGGTTGTGCAGAGATGATGCGGTTTTGATAGTCGCGGCGGGTGCGGGTGGTGGCGGTGGCTTTCAGACTCAAGGAAGAATGGAGTTTTTGGACTTCGTTCCAGGTCAGTTGGTCTAACGATTTTTGGGTGTGGAGTGGTAACATGGTGTTGTCTCACTGTAATGGTGGGCGATAAGCGGGCGGTCTGCATTACTTTTCGACGAGTGGGTGCAGGCCGCTTTTGCTTGTAAGACTAATGTAACTACTTTTAGTAGTAATGTCAACCCCCAGTAGTAAATTCTTCGGGGTAGTCCAGATTGGCCACGGGTAGAATTTGACCTAGGCGAATCTCTAAAATTTCACAAATCGCCAAAACCAAGTCTAGCGGTACAGTTAAAGCTCTGCCGTCCTCAATCTTTTGAAGATATTGATGGCTATATTCATGGTTTGCGGCAGTTAGTCTTTCAGCGAGTGCTCGCCTAGATGTTTTACCCCTAAGTCGCTTAAGTCTAGCTCCAAGCTCCTCAGTCCACGATATTCGAGCGACATATTCAAGCGGAATCATTGGCGTCCCCTTTTCGTAATACTTAGATAATATTTTATTACCTGTGGTTGACATTATATCTCCAATTTACTACACTGAGTAGCATTGTTTCAGTAAATAAGGAGAATTCACTGGCAGGTAATAACTGTTGTCAAAAATAAAAACTCTGCGATGCTAGAGCATTTAGGGACTGCTCAACCCAAAAGTTACAAAAGGTCAGCGCAACTAAAAAATGAGAACTAATACCATGAACGCAATTTTTCAACTAGATAATGCCATCAGCAAAGAACTTACCGTAGAGGCTGATGGCAAGGCTTATGTCAGCCGCCGAGGAATTGCTCGGTTGTGCGGAGTTGATGAAAAAGCAATTCGACTTGTACTTGAGAGATCTAGTTACCAAGTAGGTGCGGAGCTAAACCCATTGGAATGGGTTGAAAGTATTACCAAGCAAGGATTTAAGGGTGCGGAGCTAGACTTGCCAAACTCACTTAAACCTCTTGTCGGACAATCATTTGAAGGTGGTGCGCTAATTCCCGACACTGCCGCCACTTGCATTATTGAATACTACGCATTCGACGCGGGTCGGTACTGTACAGAGCAAGCGCGTTTGGTTTACCGGACATTCGCCGCGATCGGTTTCCGCATTTGGGTTCAGTCAGAACTGGGTTGGAAACCCGCGCCAACCTCTGAAATGCCGCTACCGACAACGCATCTAGAACTAACGGTTACACTCGGTCAAGAAATGGTCAAGCTAGAACGCAGGGTCAACGAGCATTCAAATGCCATCGCTGAGTTAAAAACCACAGTTACCCAACTAGCTGATGCCAAAGTGGAAAAACGAATTATTGAAAAAGAAATCCCCCACATTTCGGAACCCTTTTCAGACAACGATTTGAACCCTATTGTGGGGGTTGTGGAGGCTGTGGAGGCTACAAACAAAACCAAAGAACAAATCCGGCTAGAGATTGAAAGGCTAAGGCTGGAAACAGTCAAAGAAAAGAATCGGGGAATTCAACTGCAGATTGAATCCAAGAAAAAAGGCGTCTCGAAGGCAGTTTTGAAAATTGTCCCGCCCCGCTACCAGACGAGAATTCTGGTAATGGCAGAGCGGAATGGTGGAGAAGTAACACTTCGGGAAGTGCAACATACTATCAGCGCACATTATAGACCATCTTCTCAAGCAGCGCGGGAGTGCTTCAAAGAAGTAGCTAGTTTGGGTTACGGGACACTTACAGAGACTGGGCGGTCTTTAAAATTCCATATTGGCGCAGAGGGTCGGCAACTACTAGAAAGTCTGCATTCCGATCGGGCGATCAACTAACCTTAAAAACCGTCCCCGCCGTCCCCAAAAGCCTCAAAGCTTTGTGCAGCAAATGTTTGGCGCGGGAATAAAACCTTCCCGGTGTTGTCCCCGTCCCCGCTTTTTTAGCTTACAGCTCCAGAAACCAAAAAGCTACCACTGACTTTGCTGGTAGCTTTTTAGTTAATCATTTTTACAGGAATTGCCCGCCTACATTCCAACTAAAGACCGCACTGGTACGATCGTCCGCAACTACGGTCAAGCGAAATTGTCCCCGTCCCCGGTTTACGACATAGAGCTGTACCCACTTGTAATCATTGCCAAGCAAAGTATTCAAGCTGCCGGGGACGGCGGGGACGGGGACAAAGTTAGACTTTTAGTATGTCAATCCAGTTCGTTTTTAAACCGAGGCAAACAAAATGCACAAGTCAATTAGAGCGATCGTAGCGTCAATATTGAGCTTTACCGTTGCAACTGCGGTTCAAGCTCAGGGTCAGCAACAATGGGTACAAATAAGCACAAGTGCAAACGGCGATCGAGTTTTTTTCGATCTTGGCTCCCAAATAAAAGTGTTTGATGCGGGCATTAAGCAAAATACTTTTCGCACTCTAATGCTAGCCACTTCCCCTGAAAGGCGGTCTTTCAGGCAGAAGTATCACGCTGATTGTCTAAAGGGGACTCTGGCTTTGCGCGGAATTGACTTGGTAAATTCCCAAGGTTCTTTAATCAGAGAAGTCCCCCTAGAACGCGCAGACAAAGACCCGACTATCCCCGCAAAAGATTCAATTGCAGCAGATGTTTGGCGATATGCCTGCGCTCAGTTTTAAAACAACAAGGACTAATATCATGAACACGATCGCAACTGAAATTTTGCTCGAATCCAAAACGGCCCGCAACGGACAGTTGACCCAAGTCAATAATGAGGTGGCATCAGACGTGCTCAGTAAAGCTAAGGCTCTGGTTTTTGCCCTGTGGCAGGGAACCGGTGCGGCAACTACTGAGCAAATGGCTGACTACTACGAAGTGCCAGTTGAAACAGTGAGAACAGTTTTTAAACGCCACCGTGACGAACTAGACTCTGATGGTGTCAAAGTGTTGCGCGGCAAAGCTTTGAGTGAAGTAAGGGTCATCATGAACCTTACGGAATTTAATCGCCCTCACCTCACAATCTGGACACCCCGCGCCGCCTTCCGTTTGGGAATGTTGCTGCGAGATTCCGAGGTTGCCAAGCAAGTGCGAACAGTGTTGCTGGATGTGGCTAATGGCGATCGCATTTCAGAGCCAAACCCAAACCCACAACCGCTACCAACGCAGGCAGAATTGACCGCCATGCTGGCACAGGAGACGGTGAAGCTGGAGAAGAAGGTGAACGCACTGGTTGACATAACGGCAGAACACGATCGCGCAATATCCGAGCTCAAAGAAAAAGTGGGGACAGTCATTCCAGAACCAGTACCTCTAACGGCTAAAGAACAGATCACGCTAGAGATTGAAAAGGTAAAACTGGAAACCGAACAATTCAGGCTAGAGGTAGAGAAAGAGCGCAATCGGGGGATTCAACGGCCGGCTAAAACCAAAAAGCGCGGTCCTGAAATAAGTCAACCCACCAAGCGCCCAACTTTAACGATTGTTCCTGTTCTGAATGTAACAAAAATCCTAGAATTGGCTGAGCGCAATGGCGGCATAATTTCAGCTCGCGATGTTTCAAAGTCTTTCACAGCTGACAACCGACCAACAACACAGCAAGTTAAGGAGTGGTTTAACGAACTAGCTAAGTTGAAATATGGCGAAGTTTCGGTGAAAGGATCGAGTACCAGATTTATTCTTGCCTCAAATCGTCCCCGTCCCCGGTAAAACAGACCGCTCTATCCCCAGTATCAAATCCTTAGTTGGCAAGGATTTGATACTTACTGGGGGCGACGGGGACGGGGACAAGCTCGATCGGGCTATTGAAAAAAAACTACAACATCAGCGCCTTACTACAGGACGTAGGATTTATGTAGTAAGACGGCCACATTAGTTTAAAAATTTTCCACATTCAACAGTTTTTTCGACTAACTTAGAAAACCGTCCCCACCGCCCCCAGTAGCCTCAACGCCTTGTGCGGTAAGTATTTGATACAGGGGACGGCATCTCCCCCAGTATTGTCCCCGTCCCCGGTTTTTTAACTTGCAGCCTCAGAAACTAAGAAAAGATCCGCCAGTTATCCGTCGTAATTCAAGGTCAATAACCATGAAAACCCTACTAAAACCAGTAACACAAGAGCGCGTCCTGAAAGCTTTGAACGCACTGCACGGCCGATTGCACCAGAACAAAGTAATGCAGCAAGCCCAAGCTTTCGCGCTGCACGGCCTGAAAACAATTACTAACTCTATAACAGAAACCGACGCCCAGAAACTCGGACTAGAACTGCAACTGCTAGAAGAACCAGTCCCAAGTCCTGCCGAGTTTTCCGCAAGGTTTGATCAGGTGATGGGCATTCATTGGGCGCGACAAGACAGAATATTAGAAATTCAAACCAGTAACAACATCAGCGGATTGTCTTGGCAAAGCATTGGAGCCAACCCCAACAGGGAGCCGCTTAGTTACCCGTACTTTCATTACTTCTTGCGCTCGATCGCCAGTGACCTTGACATCCTCAAACAGTTCAAGTCAACCGTCATCAGTTACTGGGTAGACTACGCCGTCGCCGCTGGTTTGACCGCTTACAAAATGGGAGTTGATGACGAATCTTTAGAAGAGGAGTGGTGCGAGATGGACAGCCCGAATAACGTCTGGGCATTAAGCGAACCATTCGACTGGGCAAATATCTGGGCTGAAAAATACTATCTATCTCCCAGCCTGATGCACTCACAGGGCTTTGACAGCCAGCGGAAAGAAGCATTGCATCCGGACGATCGGTTGTTCAACGAAGTGCATTTAGTTTTGGGCGTAGGAATCACGGACTATGACACCACAGGTAGTCAATCTTTGTGGTTTTGCGCGTCGAATTATTGCCCTTCACATTAACTACTGACAACACAGCCCCCAAAAAGCCTCCTCTGGCCACCGGGGTAAATTGCAGGGGATTTGTAGCAGATTTGTAGTACGTTGAGACACAATTACCCAGCGATTCTCCGGTAACATCCCCAATGTTACCGGAGAATCGCTGGGTAATTGTAATGGGATTCATAGTTGTTGGGCAGGTTGCCAAAACAAGGGGTAAAACAGTTCCAAGCCATGCAGGCTGATAGTTTCACAGGTTGCCAAAACCAAAACAGGAATTCCTGTTTTGAGACGTAGCAAGGGTTTTGAATTTTCTTGATCGATCAGGAAAACTGCTAACCGTCAGTTTTTAACCTTTTGGTTAAAAGGTCGGTATGTTGTGCTTGAAGTGTCTGAATGGGTTGCTCTTACTGCTGATATTTTGAAAAAATCGGCTGCAAGTCAAAGCTTATACCCAAGCCCAAGCAGCCGGTCGACAATTGAGGAAACAGCATAGATTTCGCGATTGAGCCGATTAGCCTCCGATATCCACAATCTTACCAACAAACCCCAATTGCGGTAATTGGGGTTTTTCATGCGCCTGTTTGAGAGGGTGTGCGTGTTGCAATTTATCAACAGTAGCCGGAAAGAATGACTAATGCCCAATGACTAATATGCCTAGTAATTGCCACTTGCGATCGCCTTAAACAATGTATGCGCCACCGGGTAACTCAATCGCCCCAAATTTCCTGAATCTCTTCTGCATCATCCAAGCACAAATGCCTTGGATTCTCTATTTCTGAAAGCTCACCCGGTTCGTCGTTGTACGACTCGTAGTAGCTCAAGTCAATTACGAAACCACGAGCCAACGCCATCTTGTTGCCGTTGAAATACCACTCGGCATCTCGCCAGATAGCAAAATATGCAGTGTTGCAAGTCGGGCAATCCCAGCGCGTGCCGATGTGCGGGGGTTCCGTGTGGAAACGCCGGCGGAACTCGATCGGCTTACCCCGCAAGTCCGACAACCGGACGGTGTTGTCGCAGCAGGACGATCAACATAAGTTTCGGCTCATTTATAACTCCTCTCAAATCGAGTGTATTTTTTCTGGATAAAACACGCCCGATCGTCGTCATCGTCCGATTTCCAATACTCCCACCCATCCGGTATGCCTTTACTCCCAAACTCCGACCAAGAGGTCGGTCGATTGCAGGGATAGTGGTGGCTACCATCTGCATTTTGTACGAGATAATCGTCATCAAGCCATCCCTTATATCGGTAAAATCTAATCGGGTGATCGCAGAACTCGCACTTGCAAGTCTCGCTGATTGAATCGTCATCGGTTTCTGTGAAATTGAGGTTAATTTCGTGTTTTTTCATTTAAAACACTCCTACAATCACAACTACGATTAAACCAATCAGCGCGATCGCACCCAACGCATAACACCCATTGACCGCCCAGCATTTACCCAGCAAACAGGCTTTGGCATACGGCACAACCCACCAATCAAAATCAAACCACTCCGTACCGCCATCAACTTTACCCCGATACATCCTCACTAATTTAAACTGTTTGTGCAGCGACTGTTCTACAAACAGCATATTGAACGTCCAGGCAACTTGCAGCAGTTTTAATTGACTACCGTATGATTGTTTGAGGTATCGCAGTCGGGTTGCGGGCGATCGGGATAACCCTATTTTGTAGAGTTGGGCGGTAGGGTCATAAATTAGATAGACGTAACCAGGGACGGCGTGATTAAGTTCTGGTTTGGGTTTACGGTCAGCGCGTAAAATTGGGTTTTGAGTTTTCATTATGTCAACTTTCTAAAAACTTTTTAATTTCAGGTAATGCGCTAATCGTCCCATCATCGTAGTTGTCAATCAGCCACAGCAAAAGTGATTTACCATGTCGTGTATAGCTGCGAGTTGGATGGTCGTTTTTTTCACCGCATTTTAAAATTGACCTAATAATGTCTCTAGGTTTTTGCCCTTGTTGTGCAGCTTCTGACACTGACTGAAATAGCTGCTCAGGAACCTGATTTGGGTACATTTGACCAAAACCCCTGACAGTCCAAATAAAGCCTGACACCTTATCTGACAACGGTTCTGAGTCGTCTAACTGAATTTCACTGCTGTCAGATGGCGAACCGTCAGCCTGACAGTCAGACTCCTTCGCCTCAAGACTGTACAGTCTCTTAAGATAAGCAACGCTGTCTTCAGATTGAGTTGCTTCAGTGTTTGGCTTGACTGAATCAGTCTCTTTTGGCTTGATTATTTCTGTGCCTTCAGTGTTGGTTTGATAGCGGTGTTGGTAGTGTCTTATGTCAGCCTGTAAACAAATAGTTGGTGGCTCTAGAGTTACAAACAGTATTGGGCGCTCGTGTTGCATAGAAACAGGTTTTAGTCGCTCAAATTCACTCAGCAGTTGAATTCGCGTTTCTTTGTTTGGAACCATAAAATGATCGTTGATCATGTTATTCAACACACCATAACTTTCATTCACTCCTTCGTCGTTAGTGTAATAATTGCCCAATCCTAGCAAGTTAAAGTTTTGGCGACTGTTTTTATCCGCTTTCATTCCGATCGCCTCAAGATTAAACGACTGCAAATCAGCCCAAAGACAAACGTTAAAATCTCGACCATTCAAAACGATATCCACCATTTCAACTAAATACTTAGAAGCTTTAACGGCTGGATGTGAACTTAGTTCTTCCAATGCCAAACTAATGCTAAACCAGTCGCCAAGCAATAGCCGAACAGGGGAAAGGTTCTCTCGTTTTTCTTCTGGCAGCATTCGTCTAGTATTGTAAATTTTCCAAACATGATGAATAACATCTAAAGTTGCCTGAAGATTGGTAATGTCAAAAATTGTTATTCGACCTTTTTCTCGCAACCCACAATAACTGTCATTTTTTTGAGATACTCCCCAAAATTCTGTCTTCGGACACATTTCTAGCAACAAACTAATTAGGCAAGATTGCGTAACTGTTTTACCTCCACCTGTGCCAGCAATATTTAACAGTGATTTTCGAGAACTAGCAAGTCTTTTGAGGATTGGCAGAGCTTTAGTTTCCGAGGGATGGAGTAAACCGAGCGCAATTTCAGGCTTGTTGCTGGCAATTTCGCTAATACCAAAAGTATCAACATCGTTATTGATATTGGGACTATTACCTCTCATCTCAGTAAAACTAGAATCTTCAATCTTGTCGCCAGGATAAGCGATACTGTCAAGCGTCTGTGTCCCGGTCAACATAAACGGAGTTTTTTGACTTTGCAAGAAATCCATGTATTCGCGCTTCTTCTCTTCCGACAGACCAGCGGTTTCTGCCTCAAAAACAGCTTCCTCTGCTTCAAGTGCAGCAATCTTAATGTCTGCTTCTGCCAATACTTCGCACTGTTTGAGAGTCGCTGCCCGATCGTTCGCGGCCGCTTCTAAGTCAGCTTGCAAGTGAAGTTCGTCGATCGCGACGCCCCGATAATCTTGTAACAATTCAGCGCGGGCGTAAATTTGTCCCTTTGCTAAATCCCGTTTTTCTGCAATAAATTCATATCCCGCAAGTTGGCGCTCGGAGTTTTGTAGACTTCGGAATACTACGCCAGCAACACCAATACTGCCAGCAGCAAGTAGCATCCAAGCAGCTTTGTGCGGGTTGGTCGCGGGTATTGTTTTTTGAAAAACTACTTCACTCGGTACGCCGTCAGCCTTCCATTGTTCCGCGTGGTACTTGGTCATTATGTAGGGTTTGCCTATTTTGTCCGCGCATTGTAAAGCTTGTTTGTTGCGAATACAGACTTGCACCATGTCGCTTGCTGTACCCTTAAGCGCGTTAATTCCAGCGTATACGCCGATTGTCAGTGCCAGCCCTGCAATGGACAATTTAGCTACCAATGGGAACCCCTCAAAGGTCATCATCAGCGCCCGATTTGATTGGAGTAATTGGGCGTGTTTAGTTGTTAATGGCATTACTTGGATGCTCCTTTGAATTTGAGAAGCAGGCAAAAAACAATGATTGCAAGGGCGATCGACGGCAGATAGTCGAAATATGCAGGAGTGGATTTTGCAGCCGTCTGTAGCTCTTTTATGGCGCTTCCGATACGTGTTCTAGCTTCTGATGCACCTTGCCATTCAGACAGTGGCTCGATCGAGCTGAAGATCATAGCTCCCGTCACTCCAACACCGACAATTGCCGAAGTTAGCCGACCACTGGATTGTCCGCTGATTTTACCCAAGAGATAAATCTGATAAAGTCCGATCGCAAATATTGAACCGCCCGCGACTTGCATTGAGTGAAAGGCAAACACTACTGCCGAACCAATGGCGGCTGGTGCCATTGTTTCGCAAAAATTGGCGGCGTCTCTGTAGTTTCGTTCGGCATTATTCTCAGGGATTGGTTGGTCGATCGTTGGTGTCGTAAATTGCTGTTGATACTGCGGTTGCTGTAGTTGTTGTTGCTGGATTCCCCCTCCCGCAAAGGAAAGGGGACTTGATCCTATGAACTCGTGCATACGTCCCCTTGGGTTTTACCGATTAAAATTGATTAAATTTGTGAACCAATTACCGTTTTGATTAGATTTTGAAGGGTTAGCAGAACCCCAATTTTGACTACCAACTCTTCCCCCTGATGACACAGATTGACTTGATTGACCGACCATGACAGGCACTTTGTCTTGAATACCCTGGTTGGTTCCATTGGTCGCCCGGTTCAAGAGTTGTTGGCGTTTTGCCCTTAATCCTTCTTGGATTGATTGACGGGTCTGTGCAACTACTCCCCTATTTGCGATCGCCCCCATTTTGTTCTCGTGTGCCCACATCTGAGCCTGCAAATCTTGTTGGAGTTCGTGGGCAATTTCAGTTAATCCCTTCTGCCTTTTGTCCTCAATCTTGAGCATTGTAGCCCGGTCTTTGGCGTCTAATAGCTCCATTTCAGAGCCAAATTCTGCATTGAGTTTGCGAATTTTGGCGATCGCATTGGCTACTTTAGTGCCAAATGTTTTTCTCAATTCTGTCCACGTCACCTGTCCTTCGGCAACTTTTGCCATCGCCTCAAAGTAGGTGCGGGCGTTGTTTAAAAACGGTTCCAGAACTAAGGCAAGCTGTTCAGCATTATTCGCTTTGTCAGCAAAGGCTTCGAGTTGACTAACGTCCGATAGATAGGAGATGATGTCAGATTCTACACCGCCCCACTCTGAGGTTTTTTCGTCAATGTGCGGGCTGTGTCCAGCGGTGGGATTAGCGATTACTAAACTACTGTTATTTCGTCCGTGATCCATTACAATCTCCTTAGACAAACTTTCCTTTTTCAAGGGAGGATTTACACAGAACTAGCGGTTTTCTTGCTGTTGCCGTTGGTTCTGTTGATTAACACATTCCATACATAACCATTTCGATCGACCGCTCAGACGGCGGACAGAATAAACTTTGTAACCATTTAAGCATTTGCTTTCTCCTGATTAAATTTGGGTCAGTATTGACCACAAAAACTAAACTTACACGCTCTCGTTGACAGAGACCTACGATTTGTCGCGCAAGTTTTTGAGGATCTGACTCAAATCGGATTGAATTGCAGTTGCAGTCGATTGAGCAGTTGCAAGCGCTTCCTCGCTCTCTGAGTAGCTTTTGCAAGGATTCTGCAACTCCCCCAACAAGCCGTTATCCTGGTCTGCCAAGAAATTGGCACGGTTAGCAGATTGAATTCCTCGGTTAGCTCGATCAACATCAGAATAAGCTTGCATGACGGTCATGTAGCCGTCGGCTTCTCCTTGCTTGTGAATCAATCCTAAAAGTACCCCCGCATCCTGTCCGTCGGCATATTCGGCGCGGGCGGCAGCTTTAAATAAGTTATCCGCTTGAGCGTTTTTAGCCTCTTGAGTTTTGCCAAGTTGAATGTGTGTTTGAGCTGCGATCGACGGTGCAGAATTTTGGGTTTGAACCATCTGTTCTTGGGGTTCTTGTTGCGGCTGTTGGGGCTCCGATTGCCCTGGAAGTTGTGGGCGGGTGATCGACTGCTCCTCAACTTTTTTGAGTTGGGCAATTTGTTCGGGCGTTAACTGGGTATCGTGACTGATTCTTAAGTTAGATTTTTTAGCCCGCCCCATCAGTTCCTGTACAGGGGTGTTCCATATTTTCGCAAGCTCGCTTAGTCGCATAAAATTCCTCAAGTTCTTTCCAAAATTGTTGATGGCTGTAGGAGTCTTGGTGACTCGCCACATGTTCTTCTAGCTCGGCGTAGGTCGGTTTAGGAAGGCACGACATATACCGCTTAATTTTTTTGAGTACCCACTGTTGATGAGCATTCCAAGGTTGTCTAGGGGCCCAAAGATACTCCCCTGTTGCTGGGTCGATCAAGTAGTCGTCAAGGGTAAAAGCAAGTATTTTGTCCCATTCGTTGACTGTTACCCACGATCGCCGGAGCTGGACTTTGCAAAAATCTCGACGCCCCCATTCGGGATTGACTGAACGAAATGCGAGGGCTTTTACTTGCCGTCCCGTCTGCACTTCAGAGACTGCGGTGAACATTATTTTTATGTTTGTCGGTGATGTTCAGCGTTCGATGTTCAGTGGTTAAATCAAAAAAAATTATCGTCCGTTTCCCCGATCGGGTGCAGAATCTTCTGGCGCAGGATAAACGGCGGTTGCGTCGTAGTAACCATAGGATGTGGCGTTTCTGCGAACACTTTTGGCGGCATCGTCAGGGGTGCGACCGTAGCCTTTGGTTTTGACAGTGGGATTTTCTGAGCGCTCAACAACAACATCAAACTGTTGTGGAATGGGTTGTGCTAGGCGTTGAGCTATAAGGATTTGGTGAAAAAGCATAAGTTGTACCTTTGTCCGATTGACCAACAATAAACCCCTCACTTGGAGGGGTAAATGGATAAAATCCTGATTGTGAAATTTAGAGTTAAAAACCCCACTCGCGCTTAAGTGTAGCTGCACGAATTCGAGCCAAGCGCGAGCACTTGCGGGTTGAACCCCAATGGTAAACAGTGTCAGGTTCAACCCCAAAAACTTGGGCAAATTGCTCAGCAGTTATTTCGTATTTGCCCTGAGCTAACCACAGCAATTCGATCGGGTCAAATTCATCTGGAAATTCTGTCACGCCCTGAAATATTGCAACAGGGTTCGCAATTGTTGATACACTAGACATATCGTTATTTCTCCTAGCCTGGATTAAGTAATGGTCGGCCCTGGGTGTTTGTCACGCACCGCAGGGCATTTCAACGGTTATCGATCAAGATTAAGTGGCTGGTGCAAATCAGCCAACAAAGCGATTCGAGGTTTAGCGTCATCAATGTTCTGAAAATCGCTACAAATTAACGTCAGCAAATCTTTGAAATAATCTGCACCAATTTCTTTCTGTGTAATTACTACAGGTTCAGATATTCCCCTGTACCAAAGATGTAAATGGTTGTGTTTGTCGAGCTGAAAAGCAACAATTTCGTCAGTATCAATCCCTAACCACTGGCTTGAGCCGTCAGTTGCATTGGCTTTTAATGGAAATCTAATTTTCACTCCTTAACCTCCATAACTTTCAACTCTCTCTCGGAAAACCCCAAAGCTTTTTCAGTTCCTCCTGTTTTTTGGTGGTAAAAGCTCAGCTTTTGCGTATCCGTAGTCGGCAAAATAATCCCTCCAGTTGCGCTCTTGCATGACGCCCTCTCCATTTATTGGTGGGTACAGATTGTGGAACTTTACCAACCAGTAAGGAGAGTCAAAGGTCAACCGATCTCTCTCCGTGTAGGTCATTCTGGC
Organism: Microcoleus sp. MON2_D5; assembly: GCF_036701905.1. Taxonomy (NCBI): domain Bacteria; kingdom Bacillati; phylum Cyanobacteriota; class Cyanophyceae; order Oscillatoriales; family Microcoleaceae; genus Microcoleus; species Microcoleus sp. MON2_D5. The sequence continues at coordinate 10,808 of NZ_JAUBRM010000038.1, read as the reverse complement.
TAGAGGCAGAGGCCAGGGCCTAGACCAGGCATAGCAGGTAAAAAATTTATGCAACTGTTGCTGCCTCGCGAAATGCAATCTTCTATTCCGATCGGACACGGTTTTTTACTCATTGCTTACCACCAGTTTTGTTGTTCCTCCTAATTGTTTCTCCGCCACTGTTCGCGTTTGTTGTGGCACGGGACGCAGACGCACTGCACTTCTAAATGATTGATAGCTGCGTAACCGAGATAGTGATCGTATTCGTGCAGTCTGTCGCTCCCAATGTGCCCGCAGTCGGTACAAGGCACAGTTTGAGCGCGAGGTAATTTACCGTTACGAACTTCCCGGTTTACCCAATTGCGTGCTTGCTGTTTGTCGCCATCCCTGGGAGGGTGAACGGCAAAACCACGCGGTTTTTGTTGATCGGGTGGGACGGGTTTGTAGCGCTGGCGGTCTTTAGTCCGAGTGCAACTTTTGCACCTGTTACTTTTACCGTCGATCGCTCCTGAATCTTTATTAAAAAAGTCGAGCGGTGCCCAATTTTTACAAGCTGAACACCACTTAAAACCCGATTGGCGTTTTTGAGAATACTCTTGCCAGGTGCAGCCGATTCTACAAGCGGCTGATTTTTGCCCTCCTAATTTTGTGTTAGCCATAAATTTTCTCTAAAAGCAGATCCGCACAGTCTAGAGCTTCCCCAACCATTTGGGTGTGCGTCATGTGGAACTCTGGTTCTGAAATCCAAAGCATTGTATTACTTTGAACAAGAGCAGCCAGTATTGGCACGGCTACCGACAATCGCTGCTGCTTTTTCTGATGCTCGGCAAACATCGCTACATATTGCTGGGAAGTTTCTGCTTCGTTCATTCATTACCTCACTACTAATTGAATTTGCCACCACCTCAGCCGATCGCGCTTCGAGTTCGCTACTTCTCAGGGATAATAAAGGTCGGTAAAATCTCGCTGCAAATGCTTGAGGCTTCTTTGGTTAATAGGAAGTGCTACGTTAAGTGAATAATGACTTTCCCATTGATTGCTAAAATTCAAACCCAAAGTTAAAGCAGCCATAATCAAACATCCGTTGGAGATATAAGGACTTCGGATAGGAGAAAGCTTAAGTTGTTCTTGAGCACGTCTCCACCAATTTTCTGCTCCGTGCTTATATCCGTAACTAGAATGACGCCTGTTAAGCGTTTTAGTAAACTCAAGTTGCGAAAGCCAATAGCGAGAACGGTAGATTTGATCTAAATAATCCTTATTTTTCCATTGGCTTACGTTCCAATCGGTGTTTGTGATTTGCATTGAACGACAATACCTCTGCCAAGACAATTCGCTATCGAAGTATCCGTGATAGTTTGACCAAGGATGCTTCTTTGCGGTGGCTCGGACTTTTATCCATTCGGAATGAAAGTCAATTGCAGGCAAAAAAGGAAAGTCACATTCACTGAGATATTTTGTGGTCATATCATCTCACTACTAACTTTATTGCCCACCGCTTCAGCAAATCGCTGTCATTGAGGCTGCTAGTTCTCAAAGGTTGGCGGCGGTGGCTTATCACTTTTCACTTACTACCTCCCGTTTAAAGTTTCCTCCATTTCCACTGCTTGATCAACCTCGGTCGCATCATCTTCTAAATAGAAAAGAAAGTCGCCCGGTTGTATTTTGAATGCGCGACAAATTAACTGCAAGGTAGAAGTATTAGGCAGCCAAAAAGGATCGTTCCACGCAGACAAAGCAGTAGCCTGTCCAATTCCTTTTTTGCGAGGATCGGCTTTTTTGGTTGCGACCTTCAGTTGATTTGCGTTTTCGATTCCTTTTGCTACTAAAACACTTCTTAATTTGTTCATTACTGGCATTTGCACAATACTTTATCAATATAGTCTATACGTTGACAAGTTGTCAAGCTGTAGACTATATTGATGAAAGTCCTGATAGGGGACAAAAAAACAGCCTTGTCAGGCCGCCGGGTAGCGGGGATGGAAGACACGCCGAACCTGCTACTCCCTTTAATTTTTCAACGCAATCGCCACAAAAAATCAGTAACTTATCCAGAGCCGAGGCCGCTATGTCCACCAAAAATCCCAGCCACATCGAAAAACTGATTGAAGCGATCGTCAAAATGCCTCCAGAATGGGCACTTACCCTCTGCGTGGGGAAGAAGAATTTATGGCCCGCTTGGAACACTGCCAAGCTCGATCACAACCTGTTAATAGATGCGATCGCAAACCAACGGAATCATGCAGGCAAGCACACCGCATGGACTGGAGTCAGCCTCGTCACTGGCCCGATGTCGGGTGGCGTCATGGCGATCGACTTTGACGGCGAAGCTGCTCTGCCAAAATATGAAGAGCTCAGCGGGGGCGTTCCGCTTCCCGTGACTCGGATGTGGACATCAGGCAAGCCCGGACACTTTCAAGTTTTGCTGCGAGTGCCACAAGCGCAATGGTCAGATTTAAAGCCGCTAAAATTTCACATTCTCAATGCAAAGCACCGAGAAAATTTAGGACTATCCCAGGAAGAACTGGCCCAACGCCTTGGTGAAGGTGTACGCCCTGAACAAATTGCCGAGTGGGAATCAGGTTCTTTGCAGCCAATCCCCCCAGCGATCGGCAAAAAAATCGCAGAAATTTTCGGAATGGCCGACACAGACCCCACCGAAAAACTGGAATTTCGCTGGAACCAGTGCAGCACTTTACCCCCCAGCATTCACCCCGATACTAAATCTCCTTATTATTGGGAAAACTGGGACGAGAACTACGACTGGGAGAACTGGCAGGAGTTTGTACCGATCGCGCCGGATTGGGCGATCGACTTGATGCGCGGTTCCCAGCATTCTGAAACTCAACAGTCCAAGCCCCAGCAGTCCGAACCGATAATATACGAGAAAAGTTTAAGCGATATTCTCGAAAGCGATATTTTGCCGAGGCTGGACGCCGAAAGTTTTTACGGTGAGCGCGTCAAGCTCAAGAAAGTTGGCAAGAATCTTGTGGGCTTGTGTCCGTTCCACGATGAAAACACAGGCAGTTTTACGGTCAGCTCAGATACCAAACTTTTTAAATGTTTTGGGTGTGACGCTGGTGGCGGGCCCGTCCAATTTCTTCATCAGATCGGTGGCGGTAGTGGGTCGCCATCGGGCAAGGACTTTGTGGAAGTCGTGAGACAATTGGGCGATCGGGTTGGGGTGAGTTTGCCGGACTTGGGCGACGTTAGATCCAAATTCAGTAGCCAACAACAGCCCAAAGCTGTAAAATCGTCGTTGACAAATAACGGCGGTACACCACTTCAAGAAACTGCCACCGCAACACTAAATTCAATTGAAGAAGCGATCGACTTTGAGATTAATTCCGGTGTCATCGGTTCAAGGCTATCAGTTGGATTAAATAAAATAGCGGCTTTTTCAAAATTTGGGATTAGGGAAATCCGGCAGATTTATGACGAAAGGGTAAAAGAAAAAACGCAGGCAGAAGATCGAGAAGATACGGCATCAGAAATAGCGCAACTGTTGGCGTCGAAATCGGCGAAGCTTGATATTGCCGAAATTTTGCCGGGAACGTTAGCTCAACCTATCAAGAAAATGGCACAAAAAATGAGCCTCCGAGCAGAATGTTACCTACTCGCATTATTGACCCAGTGCGCGTCGCTGCTGCCGGCGAGTACCCAAACAATGCTGCACCCGCCAACAAACTACCGAGTTCGCCCCAATTATTTCGGAGCGACGATCGCCGAGAGTGGCGAAGGGAAAAGCCCAGTCGGACGGGCAATAATCACCGATCCGATGGCCGCGTTGCTAGATAAAGCGAAAGCCGATTATGAAAATGCTTTGGCTGCTTACGACGTTGATTTTGCAACTTGGAATGACAATAAGAACAAAGAGGACAGGGGCCCTGCGCCAGTTGCGCCGGTTCGCAAAGTTTACTATTTCACGAAACAAACTGGCGAAGGAATTGCGGCGCAAGCTGGCAGGATGCCAGAGCAGGGAATGCTTTATTACTGCGACGAACTCGCAAGTTTGTTCAAGTCAGCGAATCAATACCGAGGAGGAAAAGGGTCAGATGAGGAAGATTTATTGGAGTATTGGAGCGGTGGCGGGGCTACAGTGCTTCGCGCAGGAGGTTTAACCGTTGACGTTCGCAACGTTTCTCTGTCGATATTTGGAAACATCCAGCCAAAAGTTTTGGCTAAATTCATGGGAGACGGTGAAGATAACAACGGGAAATTTGCCCGGTTCGATTTCATCCGCCAACCGCCGACAATAACGAGATTGTCGGGCGATTCAACAACTCTCGATTTGAGCCCGATGCTCACCAGCCTTTATCAAAATTTAGATAATTTATCAATAAATTATTTCGAGCTAGATAAAGCCGCTCACGATTTATTTACATCTTTTTACGATAGCTGCTCGGAAAGAAAATTTGCACATCCCAAGCAGGGTATGCGAGCAATGCTGGGTAAAGCTCCAGAAAAAGTTGGGAAAATCGCCACTATTTTGCACTGCATTCAAGCTGCCCATCACGGCACCGAAGTCCCTCAATACATATCAGCAGATAGCGTTCGAGGTGCTATCAAATTTGTTCAATATACGATCGATCAAGCCTTAAGTATAAGCACAGAAGGAGAAGCCGAAGCCGAAGCTAGTTCTTTGGCACCAAACTTGCTGAAAATTTTGGAACTAGCCGAGCGCAAAGGTGGCAGCATTTCCGCTCGCGATACTTCCAAGTCTTTCACCTCAAAAAACAGACCGACAACACAGCAGGTTAGCCAATGGTTTGGTGAATTGGCCGAGCTGAAGTACGGGGAGGTGACAACAAAAGGTACGAGCTTCCTTTTTACCCTCTGCCCCCAGTCCCCACCGCCCCCAGCAGATGAAAATCAAGAGTCAGTAATAGTTTCAGTAGTCCCCGACAGTGATTCTAGCAGTCCCCCACCGCCCCCGGCAGAAGACATTACCGGGGGCGCAGGAAATGCCGCCCCCGACGCTATCCCCGAAGCCGTCCCCGGCGTCAAAACCTCACCAGATAAAGGTTTAGAGCCTGTCGGGGGCGCTGGGGACGATTTTCTAAGCAACTTAGTACCCAGAGTCCGATCGGCTCAGACATGGGCAGAGGTCGAGGCGGTCTGGAACGGCAATGAGGAACTGAAGGCCCGAATTAAAGCCGCACTTACTCGCGAAGAACTTGCGAGGATTGGACGACTGTATAAAGCAGCTAACCCTAGTAATAGTGAGGAATAAAAAATGCAAAAAAAACCCGGTCTTAAAACAATTCTTTCTTTAGTAAAACCAAAAATAAAGTGCATTCATTGTGGCGGAGAATGCCCGCCGACAGACACCGCTTATTCAAATTGGTGCGATGAGTGTTTCCTTAACCCGCCACTCGGTCATCGGTTCCGGGAAGCCACGCCCGAAGATATCGCACAAATGTTGAATTATCAGGAAAAGAGTAAGGCATCTTTGGCTGCTAAAAAAGCGAATAAGAAAGCTTTCGCAACAACTAGCGATACTATTAGCCAACAGAAGGGTACAGGTAAAAAACGGACTATAACTGTAGACAACAACAACTTAAACAGTGATGACGATTTAATTTTTAACTGTCAGGCTTGAATAAAAGGAGAAGTAATGCTACCAAAACTAAATCTTGAGTTAACAGTCGAGCAACAATTTATGTTGCAAGTTTACCAGAAGCAAATTGCGAATCTTTCCCCAGAGGACTGCTGCAAAATGTTGCTCGAAACAATTACTCAAAACATGATGAAAGATAACGCAATCAAAACTTTATTGAGGGTTGATGGAAGATAATTTAAAACCGTCAAGCTTAGTTAAGCTCAGAGATGAAAGACGATTGCAGTCAATTTCAATGTCGCCAATAGAAGAAGCTCAAAAATATCTATTTGCTTACACCGACAATCCCCCGTTTTCTCCCGGTCGAGAATACGATCGCGAAACAGTCGAACTTTGGGCTCAATCCGAACGGGCTGAAATAGGCGACATTATCCTCGAACTTTACCGCCGCCAGTTTGATGACTGCGAACTGGAGTTAGTCGGGTTCGTGCGTTGGGCTATCGTAAGTGGCGACCCAGAAACTGCCCAGCAAATTCAAGAAATTCTCAAGGAAGTTTGCAGCAGCGGTCATGCCGATCGGCGCAAGATATGGAACGCGCTGAGCCAGTCGGAGCAATCGGCATTTAAGGCGTTGCTTGCGATCGACTCCAAACCTGTGGCTTTAACTAACAGATAGACACAACCACTTTTAGTACCAAAGGATTTTTTGCCAATGACAATGCTTTTTGTTGTAGACACTGAAACTACTGGATTGTCCGCAGAAATCGCGCAACTGTGCGAAATTTCTGGAACATTGTACCGCATTGGATCAACTAAAGAAACCACAGGCATGATTGCATCAGTGTCAACATTAATGCCTGTAAGAGAAGATGTTTTAGTAACTAAGGAATCTGAGGCGATTAACGGCATTTCACAAGAACTGACAACTTCAGTTTGCGGGTACGCAAAAGAATACGGGTATCACAAAAACGCAGTGGACTTGTTCATAGAAATGGCTAATTCTGCCGATTATATGTTTGCGTTTAACGCCGAATTTGACAAAGCGTTTCTTAAAACGTTGATTCGTACTGACAATTGGATTTGCGCGATGCAGGATTTTGATTGGGGCTATCCCAAAAAAGCGCACGGCAATTACAAATTAATTGATTTGGCTTTGTGGTTGGGAGTTGGAATAAGTACCGTCCACCGCGCCGGGGATGATGTGAGGCTTTTAGTAGAGTGTTTGAATCGCTGTAAAGACAATCTCGGAGAGTTGATAGATAGAGCCGCTATTCGAGCCAATTCTCCAATACTTGAAGTACATGCGCTTGTTAGTTATGCCGATCGGGAATTAGCCAAAACAGCGGGGTTTATTTGGGAGCCGTATCAAAAAATTTGGTTAAAACAAGTTAAGAAATGTGATTTTCAGGAATTTGTGCAAACTTTAAATTTTGAAGTAGAGGTATTTTAAAATGATGAATCCAGAAATTGAACAATTAACCCGCTGCATTGAACAGCTAGTCTGTCGTATAGAAACACTTGAAGCAACCATCAGAAATTCTGGATTGATAAAACAAGAATTTAAACCGCTAAAATCGGCGGCAATAGCGCTCGAACAATCCGAACTAACACTTAGAAAATCTGTAAATGCTGCAAGGTTAAATCCGCGCAAGCACCGCGCTAAAGCTGGTATTCACTACAGTTTTAAAGGCAATCGAATACTTATTAATGTTGCGGCGTGGCAGAGGGATATTTGCTCAATACCACCAGAAAATCTGTGATTTTACAAATCGCCCAAACTCCCCAGCCGCTACACTGGAATTAATTGGGGTAGCACCCGGTGCCAATTACCAATTATTCATTACCCATCATTAAGCGCCCCCGACCTTGTGCCGGGGGTTTTGTTTGAGGGACGATCGACTGCACTAATCCTCCTTTGCTTCCAGAAATTTTCTCAACTCGGGTATTATCCGCTTGGGCCACTTTGTGTCTGGGGGGAGTGATTGCTTCAAGAAATTTACAATCTCGCCCACTTGTTCTGGTAGATCGATCGCGGGTGCTAGCTGCTGTTCCGCTTCTGGGGGTTTGGATTGTAGATTTTGGATTTTAGATTTTAGTTGCTCTATTTCAGTGTCGCGGTCTGAGATTTTTTGGTTGGCTGCTGTCAGTTGCGATCGCGCTTCTTCTAATTCCTTCTCTATCCTGCCAATCTTTGCCCCGGCCTCATTCATCACGCCAGCATAGTAGCGCGTGTTTTCCGTTGCTGCCTGCTTTAGCGCTTCATTCTCGGTCTGCACTGTCGCAAGTTGCGATCGCACTTCTGCCAGCTCCTCTTGGGCTTTCTCTAATTTGTCGGTGTGGGCTTTCTCTAATTCCTGCCTGAGCGATTCGTCATCGTTGCGATCGGTCAGGCGCTCAACTTTTCCAGCCGTTCCTCCATTGCCTCCATCTTTTCAGCCATCTGCCGTATCAGTGCCAGTGTGGTATCCGGTGTATTGTTTGATATGTTACCCGGTGCGCTGTCTAGTGTGGTGCGCGGTGTGGTACTTGGTGTGAGATTCTCTAGTTGAAAGTATTGTGCTAGTGCTTTGTTTACCGCCGCCGAATACATCAGCCCCTTTTTAGATTCTAAGCCGTGTGTGGTGCAAAACTCAACCAGCGCTTGCTCTACAGCGGGGTCAAGGTATACGGCGATGTGCTTTTTATCGGTTGCCATAGTCTGTTATTCCCTCAGTCGGTACAATATCAATATACCATACCTAATAGTAGAGTAACAGATTATAAGTTATTTAGTATCCTTTAGTATCACACTATAAGTTATCTGTATGTTACTGGTATTGTACATAGTATTGTATCAAGCTATGATGGTAGCATACCAAGAAAACAAAACCACCGCCCAAAGTTTACGAGGCCGAAGGCGGTGGCTAATCCCAAAGGATCTAACAATGAACGTAACACAATCTGCTACGACGATCGACACTGCCGCACCCGCAACCTTCACCTGTTCCCAGTGTCCGTTCGCCAGACAAATCGAAGACAACCGTTATTGTTGCCAAGTCTCCCAAACCGCCAGCGACGTAAAACGCGGCCACTGGGAAGCAACCATCTCCTGCTACGAAGCACTGGCAGCAGCCGAAGCCGAGAAAGTCACCGCCGAAACTGAAGCGCCGATCGCCCCAGCACCGACTGAAACCGCACCCGCACCGATAGCAACACCCGCAACACCTACAACATTTCCAGCACCGACACCCGCAGCACCCGCACCAATCACCGCTGGCATTGATGAAGAGCCGCCCATCCGAGGTGATGGACGCGGGCGAGTGCAGCCAGCCAAATCGCACGATCGAACCACAGCCCAACTGGCAATTATTCGGGATGAGCTAGCAGCTATTGGAATCAAGCTCGGCAAGCTAATCAAGAGTCGCGAAGATATCAAAGGTTGGCGACTCGACTGGGATGGCGACAAGGCTGGCTTGTACTGGACGATCGGCAATGGCTGGGAAATTGCCTCGCTCAAGTATGAAGCGGAACTGACCGGGAACTGGGAAGGCTTCGATCTGATGGAACATCTCGACTGCAATGGGATTAAGCTTCCCGAATAGTCGATTGCGATTGGGGGAGCAATCCCCCCTCTCTACACCAACAACACCATAGGAAAAAAACTATGCAAGCTATACCGCAAAAAGACTGGGATAAATACCTCGATCGCAAAGCAGCCGAATTCCTCGCAGCCAAACAGATTATCAAATCTCACCTCGTCCCGGGAGACGGCGCTCAAGCCCCCGGATTTGTAACCCTCCGGCAGTGGGGTCTGCAGTACGCAACCCATTTCTACAACGCACAGGATGGCGGCTTCCACCACGGGCATTACTTTCCTAACCTCCCTCAAGCCGAAGCCGACTTCGCCCGTCGCGTGAACGACTACGCACCCGCTACTAACTAACACCCGCGTCCCTTGCCTCACTCTAAAACAGTGGGGCTTCTTAAAGTTCTTGAATCTAAAATAATATAATTAATTTTGCTTAACTACTTATTAACTCAATCCCACCAAAAAAAGTTCAGTTTTTGGTGGCTCGTTTCCAAGCTTCCTCAAAATCGCGCTTGCTGATGTGTTGGTGATATTTGTCAAAGTGAATTTTGAGCGAATGCCCCATCCATCGAGCAACGATTGCCGGATCGATTCCGAGCACAGATCCGCGAACGGCGTAGGCATCGCGCAAGTGGTAAGCCGTCAAGTCAATGCCTTGTGCACGCAGACCGGGAGTAACTTTCGCACCAATACTTTGGTTTGTTCTGCCTTCAGTTTGCGTGTTTGGTAAAATCCCATCCCAGAGTTGCCAGTCCGATCGCCACTTAGGCATCAACGGCAAAATCAACCGCTCTTTGGTTTTGGTGTCGGGCAACACGCGCAGCCAGCCCGGTTCGGAATTTACCTCGGAGCAGTCGAGTTTGAAAATTTCGTGAGGTCTAAGGCCGTAAGCGGCCAGCATCCCAAAAACCCACTGCCATGCGGGGTTGCTAATAGATTCGCGCATCGCTTCAATTTCCAAATCTGAAGGCAGATTTCGTTGGATTTTTGCACCGCACCCCGCAGCTAATTCCGAAAATTTATTTTCAATTCCTGCAAATCTGGCGATCGCCCCGTAGGCAAAGCACAATTTTTGCCGGGTGCGGGTTCCCGGCTGGGATTTTAAAATTTCGGTTTTTAGTAATTCTTCTGTCAGGGGCTTGCTCGGATCGAGCCGATCGAACGCTTCTTGATACGACGCTTTCCATGTCGAAATTTTTGCCAGCGATCGCTCCCGCGACTCCCAATAATTATTTTCAAACTTGCTCACCCATTCACCAACAGTCTCCGCAGGTTTGTGCTTTCCTTTGAGCCAGGGCGTCCAATCAAACTTTTCTCGGATTAACTGCCCTTCAATTTCCAGGGCCTTAGCTTTGGCAAACTTCAATCCTTCGGCGTGAGCTCCATAGCCGGTGCTAAGTTCGCAGCGCTTGGGCTTGTCACCGTCGCCTGGTTTTGGCGGCAAGGTCGCTCGCAGGTACAGCCGATCGCCCTTCTGTCGAATCTGCACTCGATCGAGCGCAGCGTTTGCTTTCCCCAGTGCTTCCCCAAAATCGCGCATAAGATATATCAAAATAATGGCAATATCTTGATATATCTTATTTGACGGGTAAAAGTAAATCAATTAAAAACTTGTTGAAAGCCTTATTTAGAACGGAGAGGGAGGGATTTGAACCCTCGAAGGATGTTAACACCCTTAACAGATTAGCAATCTGCCGCTTT
>NZ_JAUBRM010000190.1:0-3955 GCF_036701905.1 Microcoleus sp. MON2_D5 | reverse complement strand
ACTCTTGCTTTTTGCGATCGAGTACCGGGCTATCCATTTTGGCAATTCTCTGTTTATTATGCTTTTTATATTTTATCACATGGGTGTTCACAAATCAATTAGGATTGCTATAGAAATTCATCGAAATGATGGTAGCCGCATTTTCATTAACGTCAACTCAGCACCAATTTTAGATAACCAGGGGCAGATTGTTGCAGCCGTTGTTGTCTTCCAAGACGTGAGCGAACGCAAACGTGTAGAGCAAGCCTTACGCGAGAGTGAATCGCAGCTACGAGGTTTATTTGAGGCAAATCTCATTGGCATTATTATTGGCGATTTTCAAGGCAATATTCTGGAAGTCAACGAGGCTTGGCTTGCCACTTTAGGTTACACGCGAGAAGAAGTTGTATCGGGAGAGGTAAACTTCCTGGAGATTACTCCACCGGAGTTTCGGCATTTAGACGAGCAAGCAATGGCACAGATGAAACAAGTTGGTCGCCATGCGCCGTTTGAGAAAGAATACATTCGTAAAGATGGTACTCGCGTTCCAGTTTTAATTGGGACTGCCTATTTAGGAGAACCCAACAATCTAGGTGTAGGCTTCTTAATCGACTTAACAGAGCGCAAACGCTTGGAACGCCAACTGTGGCAGCGAGAGCAACAGTTCAAAATGGTGGGTGAAAATGCCCCGGATATTATTAGTCGAATCGATTCAGAATTTCGTCACCTTTATGTCAGTCCTTCTGTAGAAAAAGCAACGGGCATTCCAGCCGATCGCTTTATTGGCAGGACTAATGCTGAGCTAGGAATGCCAGAAGACAACTATCGCGTTTGGCATGACAGTTTGCAACAAGTGTTTGAAACCGGCTCCGAACAGACGATTGAATTTAAGTTTCCGACTTCTTATGGTAGTCGATGGTATCAGTCGCGTATTGTCCCTGAATTTACTTTTGATGGCTCCGTAGAAACGGTACTGGGGATTACTCGTGATGTGACCGATTACAAACAAGTTGAACAGGCATTACGAGAGAGCGAAGAACGCTTGCGATTGGCACTGACAGGGGCTCAGATGGTTGTCTGGGATATGGATTTGCAGAGCAATCGAGTGGTGTGTTCTGCTAATGCTCTAGACGTTTGGGGTCTTGATGAAGGGACGGGAGAAGAGTTTTTTGCGCTCATTCATCCAGACGATCGACAACAGGTGCTCCAAGCAGCTGCAGGGGCAATGGCTCGAGAACAGCCCTACGCACCGGAGTATCGGGTAATTTGTCCAGACGGCGTTGTGCGCTGGCTCAACAGTCAGGGGCAAATCTATCTGGATGAGACGGGGCAAGGAGTTCGCATGATTGGCGTTTCGGTTGATATTACAGAACGCAAACAGATCGAAGCAGAACGCGATCGCCTTTTAAAACGAGAACAAACTGCCCGACTCGAAGCAGAAAGCGAACGCAAGCGGTTGCATGACATCCTGATGCAATTGCCTGCCATGATTGCCATTGTTAAAGGTGCCGATCTTGTGTATGAATTTGCCAATCCCACCTACCTGCAAGGGACTGGACGCACTCTAGACATCATTGGTCAACCACTGCGGCAGGTTTTCCCGGAGTTAGAGGGACAAATTTACTTTGACGTGCTTGAACAGGTTTACCGGACGGGAGAAACATTTATTCGGGAGGAGTCACCTACTTACTGGGATCGGAACGGCGATGGGGTGTTGGAAGAAGCATTTTTCCACTGCATCTTTGCAGCTTGGCGGGATGCTGAGGGAACCATTCAGGGTATGTTGATTTACAACATTGAAGTGACAGCCCAGGTGCGGGCAAGGCAACAAATTGAGGAATTACTGGCAGAACTTCAGCACAAGGAGAGACAGCAGCAATTCCTAATCGAATTGAATGATGCGATTCGTGCCATTCAAGACCCCAAGGAAATTATGTGGCAAGTGGTTTGTTCCACAGGCCAACACTTCCAAGTTACTCGCTGTACCTACGGTGAAATTGATTCTACTCAGGAATACGTCATTGTCGATCGCGACTATTGCAATGGTGTCATCAGCGTGGTGGGTAGCCATCACATGGATTCGTTTGGTCGTGAACTCATTGCTCAATTAAAGCAGGGCAAAACTATTGTCGTAGATGATGTCGATCGCGATCCTCGGACTGCCGGATCGGGGGCTGCTACCTTTGACGCAATTCAAACCAAATCTCTCCTGTGTGTTCCCTTAGTTAAAGAAGGGCGATTTGTTGCATTGTTGGTATTGCACCATGTCTCTGTTCGCCAGTGGACGGAGGAAGATGTGGTGCTGATGGAGCGAATTGCTCAAAAAACCTGGCTAGCCGTGGAGCGATCGCGGGCAGAAGAAGAATTGCGAGAAAGTGAAGCTAATCTGCAACTCGCGCTGAACGTCGGACGCATGGGAACGTGGGACTGGGATATACAGATGGACACTGTAACCTGGTCTGATGGACACTTTGCCATCATAGGACTTCAACCAAATGAGTACGAACCCAGCTATGAACTGTGGGCTAAAAGTGTTCATCCAGACGATATAGCCGTAGCAGAAGCAGCAATTCAACAAGCGCGGCTGGAGCGAACCGAGTATCACCACGAATATCGCATCCTTTGGCCGGATGGTTCCATTCATTGGGTAGAAGCCAGAGGACGGTTTACCTACAATACACAGGGAAAGCCGATCCACATGATCGGCATTCTCATTGACATCACACAGCGCAAGCAAGCCGAACAGGAACGGGAACAACTACTAGGGCGCGAACGCATTGCCCGTTCAGAGGCAGAAGCGGCACAGCACCAATTAGCCACTATTTTTGAAACGTCTCCGATTGGACTTGCCCTATTAGATGAAAAGCAGCGATTTATTGCCATCAACGAAGCATTAGCAGAAATTAATGGATTAACCCGCGAGCAACATTTAGGAAATTCCATTCCAGAACTTTTTGGTCAATTCGATCCCAAATTAGTTGAAGTCTTTCATCAGATATACACCACAGGAAATCCCTTTATTTCACCAAACTTTGCGGTGAATGTTCCCGGACGCGGCGATCGCCGTCCCGGTTACTACAACGTTTACTATCTTCCGACTGTGAACTCAAATGGTCAGGTTGAAGGGGTTTTAATTTATGTAGTCGATGTGACTGAGCGCGTCAGGCTAGAGCTTGCCCAACACTTTCTCTCTGAGGCGAGTGCAGTGCTGGCATCCTCACTCGATTATCAAACGACTTTAGAGCGAGTCGCGCAGCTTACAGTGCCGAAATTAGCGGACTGGTGTACGGTCCACATGATAGAAGAGGATGGTGCGATCGAGCAGATTGCAGTGGCTCACGTTGACCCTGCCAAACTGGAATGGGCACATCAGATTAGAGATAAGTATCCTATGAATCCGGATGACCCTCGCGGTGCTGCATTTACACTGCGAACTGGACAACCTGATTTGGTGCCGGAGATTCCCGATGAACTGTTGGTACACGCAGCGCGGGATTCAGAGCATTTAGAGATTCTACGGCAGGTTGGCTTCAGATCCGTAATGACGGTGCCACTACGAACTCAGGCACGAATTCTAGGGGTCATTTCCTTTATCTCCGCCGAATCTGGACGCCAGTACACCCCGACAGATTTGGAACAGGCAGAGGAATTGGCTCGTCGTGCTTCTTTGGCGATCGACAATGCTCAGTTGTACCGGGCAGCTCAACGCGATCGCACAAAAGCAGAAGCCGCTAACCGAATTAAAGACGAATTTTTAGCCGTATTGTCCCACGAGTTGCGCTCGCCCCTCAATCCGATTCTGGGCTGGACAAAATTGCTCCGAACTGGGCGATTAGATGGCACAAAAACGCAGCAAGCGCTGGAAACGATCGAACGCAACGCCAAGCTGCAAGCCCAATTAATTGAGGACTTGTTGGATGTCTCGCGCATTCTGCAAGGAAAAATGACGTTAAACGTCGCTCCTGTGAATCTAGCG
>NZ_JAUBRM010000037.1:0-67822 GCF_036701905.1 Microcoleus sp. MON2_D5 | reverse complement strand
CAGGCTATAAAGGCAATGGTTAACTCCGCTGTGCAGACCCCATCTTTAATCCCTCAAGTTTAGACCTGAATCCTTACTTTAAATCCTTCTCATCAGTCCTCTTGAGAGGACTTCAGCTATGAGACGGAGGTTTCAACCCTCGTCGGACTCCGCTATGAGACGGGGGTTTCAAGCACATTGAACTATTGCACCAGTCCTAAAATTCAAACAATCAATCCCAACCCCAATCCAAAAAAATGCTATAATATCCACTTTAATTGCTAAACTTATCCCGCCAGCAGAGAACACAGGAAAATAATATGATGATTATTACCTCCCAACAAATTGCCCAGTTTCGCTCGCAATTAGCCGAATATCCCGAAGCCCTAAAAGCCCTAGACGCAATCGAAGATTGCGAAGGTAACATCGAAGATGCAGCGATATCTCTAGCAATTCAAGCCGGACAAGAACCGAATATATCAGAAAATTGGTTAGACGGATTAGCCAAAAGATGCCGCGTTGCTATCTGCAAATCCGAGGTTAAAGAAGAGTTGACAAACGGACAATTGAATGCAGCATTTAAAGATTTAGTTGCAGCAAAAATTTGCCCGGAGATTTTGGTGACTTCGGTGATTATTTATGTATTTAAAACTGGGGTGAATGATTTTTGCGAGCCTCTCGAATATAAACTGTAAAGCTATAGCTGCATTTAAAAATTAGGTGAAGCAAAGCTATCCCCAAGGGTAGGGAATCGCCCTCATTTCTCAAAACATGATACAACGAGGCGATCGCAACTCTTCTCTACCCCTTTGCACTACTGTACCCAGCCGGCCTCAAATCCGGCGACAAACCCAAAGATTTTCCCAGCAAACGAGCAAGTTGCACTAAAAAATTAGCAGTATCTTCGTCACCTTCGCGCGCCATTGAAGCCGATATCTGGATTAGCATTTGCACAAATCCCGCATCAATTAAATCGGAACGCGAACTCAAAACCTCTGGCTCTTGGCCGTTGGGACAGGTAAGCACTCGCTCGATTAAGTTCAAATAAGCCTCTTGGCGTTCTGGATTCATTTTGGCAGAAGCTCTACAGTAAATAATTTATTATTACGTTTAACTCAGTCCTGTCAATCAGGCGATCGAATAAGCGATCCCCGTTTTTACTCTAGAAACTCCATTCAGTCAGGAATAGACAGAAGCTTAAAGAAAATCTTAAGTTTCTCCATGCTAGTTTAGTCGAGGTAAGCTGCCCAGATGCGCCCCCTAAAATTCCAGCTAAGCTGCGCCAATAATAACCCTAAGATTCAAGGGAATTAAGAATATACAAAATGAAAATAGGAATATTTTTAGGAAATCTAGGAAACCCCGCCATCTACTATCCCAAACTTGCCACAATTACCGGCGGAGTCGCGGCGAGTATTTTTCTTTGCCAATTATTGCAATGGCAATCACAAAATTCCAACTCCGGCGAATGGGTAAAAACTAACAGCAGCGAAATAGAAAAAGCTACCGGTTTAAATCACGAAGAACAAGAACTCGCGAGACGCCTGCTCAAAGTGCGATCGCTCCTGAAAGAAAAATTAACAAATCCCAACACGGACACCCTAGAACTCTGGGCGGACATTGACGCTTTCGAGGAAAAACTCAATAACTTTTGGACACCGAATCCGCCAGATATTATAACACCGATAAGTCGCGAAAACAACAATCACCCTGTAGAAATTTTCCGCGAAACATCACCCCCAAATCATGTAGTTAAAACCGACAAATATTTCGGGCAACCCCGCCAGCAAATAGCCGTTGCTGTCACCCCGAATTACCGATTTAGCGGCCCTTGGAATTCCCAAGAACAACTGCACAACTTTCAGCGAGCTTTAGAAGCATATGCTCAAGAGCGCAACTTAGGATTTGGCAATCCTTCTGGATGGGCATTTAAAATTATTGACAGCATGACAAAAGGCTTAACCTCGACTTTTTGGGATGAATTTATCGCCGGAATTCCTTTAGGAGAAAGTCAGAAAGTCAAGCGAGATTGGGAAATCGAACCGGAAGTGCCTTATCCTGCCTTTGAAGAGGAGCGAATTCAGTATTACGTGCACAAAGGCGAACCGCTGGAAGCAGCAGTCTCTAAAGCCCGTGCTGATTTGAGAAACCCGGTTTTAGGCAAAGATTTGTGGGAGGGATTTTTGCGAAAGTGCGATCGCATTGCTGATGATGCACTCAAAGCAAAACAGCAGGGAGTTGACACACCATATCTGCCCTCTTCCTTCAACGAAAAACCGCAAATCACCAAGGATAGCGTAATGCGGAAATTAGGGGCGCTCGCACCTCAATTTGCCTTAAATCAATCCCTATGTGAAATAGTTCCTGAACCGCCCAACATCGAACTAAAAGAGCCACCAACCGCCGCCGAAATCCCCAGTATTTCCTCTTTGCAAAAAGCTTACAAAACTCCTCTGGGCCGAAGTATAGTTGAAAAACAAATCGCTGCAAACCCCGACTGGGGTTACGAAATAGTTGACGGCGAAATAGTCGAATCTATCCCTTTTTAATGAGGCTGATATGAAAGGAATTAGCGATATCAATCCGCTGGGAGAAGAGCGACCAAATCCTTCTGAGGAAGAGAGAGAAAAACTGCGGGGGGAAAGGTGGCAGCGAGAAAGAGATGAAGCATATCAAATGTTAGTTGAACTCTGCAATTTGGGCGAATATGACATGGCCCAGCAGTTAGCCAATCGACATTTTAATTGGGGTTATGAAATAGTTGATGGGATTGTGATGGAAAGGATAGATTAGGTTTGTTGTCACCCTACGATTGAAATCGCGTCTACTTTCATGGGCAGGCAAGATGCCTGTTCCTAAGAATGGTGTAAGTGGACTACCGCAATGTCTATGTTAGAATTCTAACTAAAACTTAAATAACTATCAAACTATGACAACTATTAATGCCAAAAACCTAACGTTAGCAGAAGTACACCGTCTGTTCGGCTTTCAAAAACAGTACACTAACTCATTTACCTCTGTGTTATCCCTTGAAGATATCACAGAACACGAACAGCAGGAAATTATCCAAATTAGGGATGACTTCGATGACTACATTTCAACGGATCGAGTTTCTGAAGGATTGGTAAAAGCTCTGACTACCTTTCCCTTAATGCGATTGGCTGGCTTCTACCGCCGCCCGATTAGAATTAGTTTAGAACAAGACCTCGCCGAAATTAGCATTGAAGATGAAGATACTATCATTAAAGGAAGATTTGATATCTTAGCAGTCAACAGGATAAAACCCATCAGAAGCGATACATATTTTGTTGTTTTGGTTATTGAAAGTAAGAATTCTGGAATCAACGCATTGATGGGTTTATCCCAATTTCTAACCTATGCTTATCAAAATTTAAAATATCAGGATACAATCTGGGGCTTGACAACAAACGGAATGCACTATCAGTTCGTCAATATTCAGGGGGGCAATAACCAAACCTATCAGTTAATGCCTTTGCTAAACCTGATGGAGTCAGACTCTTCAATTTTGTTGCTGCAAGTGCTAAAAGCTATTTGCAAACTATAAAAAAAGAGGCAGGGAAAATTCCCCGCCTCCAATCTGCAATGACTGTTAACCTAAAATTTAGATTAGTCAGCCAATACTTTTTAGTAGCCTCTGGTGTTAGGCTTGTGCACGATGAAGCTCAGCACTTGGCACTGCTTCACGTTGTCAAAACCCATGACGCGGATGTAGCAACTAGGATTATCTTGACGGCAAGCTTGAACTTCTGTCATGATTTCTTGGACGCTGCGAGCACCAAACAAAGGCAGCTTCCACAGAGTCCAATAGCGCATTTCAGCAGCAGAGGTTTCGTTGAATTCTACGCCGGGAATGTAACCTTGATCCAAGATGTACTGGAGTTGCTTGGCAATTTGGGCGTCTGTCAGGGGGGGCAAATAGGACAGAGTTTCGTAACGACGCTCTTTAGGTAAAGTCTTCATTTTGTGTATCTCTAAGGTGTGTGTTCGATCGCACTTGTCGATCGATTAACTCGACAAATTATCCAGATTCGGTTCAGAATCTATTGATGTTTCAGGATTACTGCTAGGAACAGACCAATTAAGTTGCGTAGTTCGCTCTAAATGCTGGCGTCTGTGTTCCATATTCGCCTGTTGAATGTTAGTGCGAACCATTTCAGGCAAAAAATCTGTCACATCCTGGGCCAGAGATTCTCGCACAGTCATGATCCGAAATCCCAAATCTTGATTTTCCAACAACAATTCTTGAATGTAAGCTTCTCCATCTTGGATTTTGCCCGTTGAGGAAAAGTTGCTCAACCAGATTGCCACAGGAGGATTGGTCTCGCTCAACTGAGCGACCACAACCCGCACGGATTGATAGGTTAGGTAACTTGCCAGCACCTTAGCGGTGTCTTTCGCAACTTGTTTGAGATCCATTTTTGACCCCAGCTCCCTCAAATTTTAGATTTTGGATTTTAGATTTTGGATGCAAACTTACTGGTAAATCTTCTTCAAAGATAAAGACTCCACAGCAAGTTTGCTACCTAAAACCTAAATTCTCAAACCCAAAATCATCAAACGGTATCCATTGCCTCGAACTCAAACTTGATTTCTTTCCAGAGTTCGCAAGCAACAGCCAGTTCAGGAGACCATTTGCAAGCTTCGCGGATCACGTCGCCGCCTTCGCGCATCAAGTTGCGACCTTCGTTACGAGCTTGGACGCAAGCTTCCAAAGCAACGCGGTTAGCAGTTGCACCAGGTGCATTACCCCAAGGGTGGCCCAAGGTGCCGCCGCCGAACTGCAAGCAGGAGTCGTCGCCGAAGATTTCCACCAAAGCCGGCATGTGCCAGATGTGGATACCACCAGAAGCAACCGGCATGACACCGGGCATGGAGGCCCAATCTTGGGTGAAGTAAATACCGCGGCTGCGGTCTTCTTCGATGTGGTCTTCGCGCATCAAGTCTACGAAGCCCATCGTGATGCCTTTTTCGCCTTCGAGTTTGCCCACAACTGTACCGGAGTGCAGGTGGTCGCCGCCGGACATCCGCAAGCACTTGGCAAGCACGCGGAAGTGGATACCGTGGTTTTTCTGACGGTCGATAACTGCGTGCATGGCGCGGTGGATGTGCAGCAAAATACCATTGCGGCGGCACCATTTAGCCAAGGTGGTGTTAGCAGTGAAACCACCTGTCAGGTAGTCGTGCATGATGATCGGGGTTTTGATTTCTTTAGCGAACTCAGCCCGTTCCATCATTTCTTCGCAGGTGGGGGCAGTTACGTTGAGGTAGTGACCCTTGACTTCGCCGGTTTCTGCTTGAGCTTTTTCAATAGCTTCTTGAACGAACAAGAAGCGATCGCGCCAGCGCATGAACGGTTGCGAGTTGATGTTTTCGTCGTCTTTGGTGAAGTCCAAACCGCCGCGCAGAACTTCGTAAACGGCACGGCCGTAGTTCTTAGCAGACAGACCCAATTTGGGTTTAATTGTACAGCCCAGCAAAGGACGACCGTACTTGTTCAATTTGTCCCGCTCAACGGTAATACCGTGAGGAGGGCCTTGGAAGGTTTTCAAGTAAGCAATGGGAATCCGCAAGTCTTCCAACCGCAGAGCGCGCAGAGCTTTGAAACCGAACACGTTACCGACCAAAGAGGTCAGCAAGTTGGTGACGGAACCTTCTTCAAACAAATCCAAAGGATAAGCAATGAAGCAGATGTACTGGTTGTCTTCACCGGGAACTGGCTCGATGTCGTAGCAGCGACCTTTGTAGCGGTCGAGGTCGGTCAGGAGGTCAGTCCACACAGTTGTCCATGTACCTGTGGAAGATTCAGCAGCTACAGCAGCGCCTGCTTCTTCAGGGGGTACTCCCGGCTGCGGTGTTACCCGGAAAGCCGCCAAAACATCTGTATCCTTTGGGGTGTAGTCCGGCGTGTAATACGTTAGTTTATAGTCTTGAACTCCGGCTTTATACCCAGCCTTTGATTGAGTTTGGGTTTGCGCGTAAGCCATATCTCGCTTCCTAGTATTCGCTTAATTTTTTTGCCCGATCGCAGGCTGTTAAAAATATATCAATAAAATGGCGCTCTCAGATTTTAATATTCTTTTAATCATCATAAGTATTATTTATTTTGCTTTACATTAGGCAAATATTTGTAACATATCTTATGAAAAGCCAGCGACGAAGGATGCAGGAGGAAAGGTTGGGGATCGCACAGCGGCGAGGAATTTCGCTCGCTCGAAAGATATGGTGCAGCGAGCCGAACAGCGGATCAATACGGTTTATGTAAAGAATTTAATACTTAAAAATCAGAATTAGTAACGAGTAATGAGCCAGGGCTAAGTAGTTAGAAATACCTAAAGTTGTGGATTGCTGTTGAGATCGATCTCAACAGCAATCCAGTATGCAATCTAAAATCCAAAATCCAAAATCTAAAATCTAAAATCCCGTGACTTCCAGACCGTCAACTCAAAAATCGACAGCATACCACATAATATGGACAGGACTTGTGCAGCAAGAGCAAGCTCGTTTCTCAAACCAAATCCGTCGTTACAGCCATTTAACCTCGCTGAAAACCGGGTTCCTGCGTTAGCTGCGCGTAAGTCTAGTATGGATATTTAGCCCCATTTTTACTCTGGTTGTGCCTCACCCCTCTTCAAAAGCCGTTCACTGCATCAATCCAGATTGCCCAAGGCCCTACCCTCAGACTTGGGGCAACAATTTTTGTCATAGTTGCGGGGCTCCCCTGCGACTAAAAAATCGCTACGTGCCTGTAGAAAGCCTCGGTTCCGGGGGTTTTGCAGCGATTTTCACAGTCTGGGACACAGAAACTCAAACCGATCGCGTCCTGAAAGTGTTGCTCGAAACTTCCGCGAAAGCCCTGAAGCTGTTCGAGCAAGAAGCTTGGGTTTTGGCAGGCTTGCGACACCCAGGCGTCCCGAGAGTCGAGCCTGACGGTTATTTTCACGTCCAAACGCAAAATTTTGCAGGTGGGGAGGGAAATCCTGCGGCGAAGCGGCTGCCTTGTTTGGTAATGGAAAAGATTCACGGCAAAACTTTAGAAGAGGTTCTCGACGAGCACCCTCAGGGTTGTCCGCAGGAATGGGTGTTTAGTTGGCTGAGTCAAGCTGTGGAAATTTTAGAGGAGTTGCACAGGTCTCAGATTATTCACCGCGACATTAAACCCTCAAATTTGATGCTGCGAGACCCGGAATCGCCCCAAGTTTTGCTAAGCAAGGGTTTGGGCGGACTGCAATTGGTGACGATCGACTTTGGGGGAGTTAAACAGATGGGCGGTGTCGAATCCGTGGGGAAAGATTCTCCGAGTTCGACGCGGTTGATTTCGCCCGGGTACAGTCCGCCGGAACAAATTGTGGGCGGCGGTGTGGTGCCGGCGACGGATTTTTATGCCCTGGGGCGGACTTGCATTCACTTGCTGACGGGGAAGTATCCGGCGGAAATTGAAGATCCGATGACGGGAGAGTTGCGGTGGCGCCACATTGTATCTGTGAGTCCGGCTTTGGCGAATTTGTTGGACGATATGGTGCGATCGAATGTGCAGCAGCGTCCGGCGACGGCTGGCGATGTTCGGGCGCGTTTGCAGGAGATTTATGCTAGGAGTAAGGGCAAAATCGCGATCGCCCCTGCGGGTCAAGCTATTTTAGAATTCTGCCGGCAAGTAGTGGTGGCGGGGGCACAAAAAACTGTCAGCCTGACTGGTTTTGTGTTCGGCGCGATCGCTCAAATCGTGGTAGCTTCTCTGGATACAGGCTGGGAAATGGTGCTGGGTGCCGTTGGTGGAAGTGCGGGGGCCCTCGGCGGTTTGGTTTTGGGTTATGCTTCGCCTCTAGGCCCGGAAATTGCCAGTTTTCTGAATGAAGGTTTGCAGCAATTAATGCCTAACATGACTTTCGCTGTCGGGCCGGAAGTGCTGCTGTTTGGGTTTGCGGGGTTCGGAACTGCGATCGGTTTGACGGATGCGGGGAGTTTTCGCCAGCAAAAACAGTATTGGCTGTCTGGATTGATGGGAGCTCAGGGTTATTTGTTGGCGGGTTTGTGCTGGATGGAAGCAACAGCTTCTAGCGGTGTGCAGGGGGTTATTTTGGGAGCTTTTGCGATCGCCTCTTTGACTGTGGGAATGGGTTTGCGGAGCCATCAATTAGTTCACGCTTTGGTTGTGGCTGTTTTCTCTACGGGAATGTTTCTGTTGCTGAATGCTTGGAACATTTTTCCGGGGAGTTTCTTTGGGATTTTGTCACTGTCTAACGTTACCTTCGGCTGGCTGCAAGTTTGGGGCTCCATTGTGTTCTTTGGTTTGTTGGGAAGTGCGATCGGGCTTTGTTTGGGAGTTAGTCATTATTTAGTTGTGCCTTTGTTGCGGTGGTTGGGGTGGAAGTAGGAATTAATTAAACATTAAACATTTCACCTCAGATTCATATCCCCCTAAATTTCACTTAAAAATATTCACTTTGGGTAATCTTGTCCCCCCCTTGTTAAGGGGATATAGGCGCGCTCTCCGGCTTTGAAAACTATTGTGGGGCGGGCCGGAGAGGTCGCCAAAAAATCTACAATTTAGATGCTAGACAGCTTATAATCATGAAGAACATTAAATAATAGCCTCCGAGTGCCATGTCCAAAATATTATTAGAATCCTTTCGGACAGCCTATGCAAATATGGAGTTATCGCCGCTGATAACTCCGAAAGAAGTCGAGAACTTCCGAGTAGAATACGGGACAGAAGTGCTTGAAGAATTAGAGCAATTAGTCGAAGATGATCCTTCCGGTAGCGGTAAAATTATTTTTACAGGACATCGCGGCTGCGGTAAATCTACACTGTTGGCTGAGTTTTGCCGCCAGATGGACGATCGCTATTTTACAGTCTTTTTCTCGATTTCCGACTTAATCGAAATGTCGGATGTTAATCATATTAATATTTTGTTTGCGATCGCTGTTCAGTTGATGGATGCAGCCGAAAAACAGCAAATTCCCATCAAACAATCAATTAAAGAATCATTTTATAACTGGTTTGCCACTAAAACTAAAACAAAAATTGACGAATTGGGCGCCAGCGGATCGGTGGGTTTTAACTTGTTTAAGATGATTCAAGGCAAGTTAAAAGCTGATGCGACGATTCGCGAGGAAATCAAACAAGAGTTTATTCGCAAAGTTTCTGATTTGGTTGCGACAATTAACCAGATTGCTGCCGTAGTTCTAGAAGGCGCGAAAAAAGACATAATCGTGGTGATTGATGACCTGGATAAGTTAGATTTAGGTGTAGTTCGCCAAGTTTATCAAGAACATATTAAAGCGCTTTTCTTGCCCAATTTTAGGATAATTTTAACAACTCCTATTTCGGCGCTGCGAGATGTCTCTTTGGCCGCTACCGTGGAAACGGAAACTAACAATCAAGTCGTGTTTATGCCAGTAACTAAGCTGTTTAAACGGGGGGAAAGCCGGAATGCTGATGCTGTTGCAATGCCGGAACCGGCGGCGAGATTGAAAGAGATTTTAGCTAAACGCTTGGGAAGCGAATTGATCGAACCGGAAACACTCGATCGCGTTGTCGCATACAGCGGTGGAGTATTGCGAGAATTGATTAGAATTGCTAACGAATGCTGCCGCATTTGTTTGCGGTTGGTGCGACGGAATCCAGAAGCGGCGATTAAAATTAATGCTGAGGTGTTTGAGGAAGCGATTAATAAATTGCGGATCGATTTTGATACCCGTTTAGGAACAACTGATTATGAGATGTTGATAGCAACTTACAGAGATTTTAAACCTGCTGACCCGAAAGCACAAGGATTTTTGGACTTGTTGCATGGGTTATATGTTTTGGAATATCGCAATGCTGTTTTGTGGTACGACATTCACCCGATCGTGCTAGAATTGTTAAGGCAGCGGGATGATTTTCCGCGTGAATAATTTCTTTGATACTCAACAATTAAACTCGGCGGTTGAAACCGCTAGCAACGCGATCGCACAAATTTTCGGCTCAGCAAAGCGGGACTAAGGTAATGTCTGAGTCCAAAGTCGATCCCCCCTAGCCCCCCTTATTAAGGGGGGGACAAGAGTGTTCTCAAAGTCCCCCTTATTAAGGGGGATTTAGGGGGATCGAGACTTCGATACAAATGACAATCAATTATGTCGAATCTCAACAGTCAAAACCAAGATAATTATGAAGATTTACTCGTGTCAATTGAAGCGGGTAAAGATATTCTCAACTTGCTAATCGCAGTTTGCGATGATAGCGACTGTCGCGATCGCCTGATTTCGGATTATGAAGCAGAACTCGAACCGGATATCCGCCGCTATCGCGTAGAATTGGCGAGGGGTGAACCCAGTTTGCGATCGGCGATCGCCAATTTAGTCGAACAAGAAGCATATTTGCAGCAGCGGGGAAAAGCCGTGATCACCGTGACGGGTGTGGAAAAACTGCGGTTTTTTAAACAACTTGGCGAAAGTCGATCGGAACAAGAAGTGTTTTTTGGCTATTTGCAATGGACGCGGGAAGCATTGCGGGAGTTTCCGTTTTCGATTGTCTTGTGGGTGACGCGACAAATTGAAATTCTGATTAGCAATGAATCTCCTGATTTTTGGAGTTGGCGCAAAGGTGTGTTTCGCTTTGATACGAAAAAAACTGCGGCTGTTCCCAAAACTGAATTTGAACCGTTTCGATCGCTAGTTGAAGAGGACGATCGCGAACCGCCGAGTTTGATTCCGCTCGAAGATTTGCAGGATTTAATCGCGCGAACGGAACAGAAAAAAGGACTCGAAGACCCCTGTTTGGCAAGTCTTTATGCCAGTATGGGGAAGATTTATGACAGAAGGATAGAGTCTGGAGAGTGCGAAAACTTTCAGCAAGAGTATGAATTGGCGATCGAGTATTTTAAAAAGGCGATCGCCCTTCAACAAGAGTTAGATGTGGAACTGGAATTATCAAGTAGTTTAAGTTACCTTGCCGAACTTTATAAATCCCAAGGAAGGTACTCGGAAGCAGAACCGCTGTATTTGCAAGCATTAGAAATAGACAGGCGCTCGCTCCCAGAAGACCATCCGGGTTTAGCCACTCACCTCAACAATTTAGCGGAACTTTATCGTCACCAAGGCAGGTACTCGGAAGCGGAACCGCTGTATTTGCAAGCAGTGGAAATAGACAGGCGATCGCTCCCTAAAGACCATCCAAGTTTAGCTATTCGCCTCAACAATTTAGCCGGACTTTATCGTTCCCAAGGCAGGTACTCGGAAGCAGAACCGCTGTATTTGCAAGTAGTGGAAATAGACAGGCGATCGCTCCCAGAAGACCATCCCAGTTTAGCAACTCACCTCAACAATTTAGCCGGACTTTATCGTTCCCAAGGCAGGTACTCGGAAGCAGAACCGCTGTGTTTGCAAGCTGTGGAAATTCTTCGCAGCAAATTACCAGAAAACCACCCCAACATTCAGATTGTGTGGGAAAATTATGTTGGGCTGTGGCGGGAAGGAATCAGTAAATGGCATTGGACATTTGAGCAATTGCAAAAACATCCTTTCGGGGAACAGTTATTAGCAGAAATTCAGGAATAAATAAAGATATCGCTCA
Source organism: Microcoleus sp. MON2_D5 (assembly GCF_036701905.1). Lineage (NCBI taxonomy): Bacteria > Bacillati > Cyanobacteriota > Cyanophyceae > Oscillatoriales > Microcoleaceae > Microcoleus > Microcoleus sp. MON2_D5. The sequence goes on along the minus strand of NZ_JAUBRM010000037.1, from coordinate 56,271 downwards.
GTTATAAATATTGTTAAAATGTACAATATGCAGCCTAAATAGTAAATTATTTAGTTGATCACTCGCAGCTTATACATAGTGCTGAGGCGCACCATTGCAGGCGTGCATTGAGTTTTTGCTGGTGCGTGAGGCGCTGAATTAATCTGCTCAATTTTTTGTGACAATTCTTAATCGCCGCGCCTCACACACCCTACAATATGGATTGTATATAATTTATTATATTTGATATTATAAGTAATAGCAGGAGATAATATTATATTTTTGCACTAAAATGTCAGTCACTACTCATCAATTAATTCAGTGGAAACAACAAGGGCGGTCAATTGTTGCCCTGACAGCTTATGATTATGCGATCGCCCAACTCATCGATCAAGCAGGCGTAGATATCATCCTAGTCGGCGATTCCCTCGCCATGACAGTCTTAGGCTACGACACAACCCTACCCATAACCCTCGATGAAATGCTGCACCACGCTAAAGCTGTGCGCCGTGGAGTTAAACAAGCATTAATTGTGGTAGATTTGCCGTTTTTGACTTACCAAGAAAGTCCCCAGCAAGCCATGCACTCTGCCGGGAGAGCTTTGAAAGAAACTGGCGCTCAAGCTGTAAAATTAGAAGGTGGATATCCAGCAATGGCCGCCACAGTTTCGCAGCTAACATCCGCCGGAATTCCGGTGATGGGGCACGTTGGTTTAACTCCGCAGTCGGTACACCAACTCGGCTACAAAAAACAAGGAAAAACGGCCGAAGCAGCCGATCGCATCATAGCAGAGTCGATCGCGCTTCAAGAAGCAGGTGCCTTTGCGATCGTCTTAGAACACATTCCCGCCGACTTAGCTGCTCAAATTACCCAAAAATTAACTATTCCCACCATTGGTATCGGCGCCGGGCCGCACTGCGACGGTCAAGTTTTAGTTACTTCAGATTTGTTGGGACTTTCTGAAAAACAGCCGCCTTTTGCCAAAGCTTACGCCAATTTGCGAGAAACAATTACCCAAGCTGTAAAAGATTATTCCCTCGAAGTTAGAGAAGGCAAATTTCCCGAATAGGTTCTTAGTGAGGGCTTGAGCCCTTAAAAAAAAGGACTAAAATCCTCACTACAAACCTAACTTACACTTTCGGCTGGCCCTCTTCCTCTTTCTCCTTCTCAACAGCTTCATCCTCAGATTGACCAACCCCTTCCTTAAAACTCCGCAGCGTTTTGCCCAAAGCATTTCCCAACTCAGGAATCTTCTTGGGGCCGAAAATTAGAATAGCCACCACCGCAACAATGCCCATTTCGGGCAATCCCAGACCAAACATACAAAATCTCCTGTAAAACTTGCTCGATCGTAAGTCAATCTACTGATATTGTTAAAGTATCTACCTTTTTTCCTGCATCCTGCAACAGTAGAATCAAGTTTTATTAAGCTATCCCCCGATAAATAGGAATGTTAGAAATATCCCAGCCTTCCCTGCGCGACCAACAGCACCATCTCATCCGCGATTTAGCCGATCGGATGGAAGCAGTATGGCACCGCTATCTCGACCTCGAACCCTACCACCTGCCCGCTGAGTTGGGATATGTAGAAGGCCGCTTGGAAGGAGAAAAACTGATCATTGAAAACCGCTGCTATCAAACGCCCCAGTTCCGCAAAATACACCTCGAACTCGCTAAAGTCGGGCCCTTGCTTGACATTCTGCACTGCGTGATGTTTCCCAGACCGAATTATGCTTTGCCGATGTTCGGTACGGATATAGTAGCAGGCAAAGGTCAAGTTAGCGCCGCGATCGCAGACCTTTCTCCCCTCAATCCCGATCGAACTTTGTCGGAAACCTACCGAACCCAACTGGCAATATTGCCGATCGATCAATTTTCTTGTCCCCGCCAAATTCCCGAATGGGGGGATATTTTCTCAGAATTTTGTCTGTTTGTGCGGCCAGAGTCGATCGAAGAAGAAAGCAGATTTCTGGACATAGTTGAATCCTACGTTGAAATTCACTGCAAACAGGCAGTCGCTTCCGAACCAGTCTCTGCCGCCGAAGCCTCGAAAATTCTCGACGCTCAAATTTACTACTGCACCCAGCAGCAGCAAAACGACAAAACCCGTCGCATACTCGAAAAAGCTTTCGGTAAAGATTGGGCCGAACATTACATGACCGAGGTGCTTTTTGATATCCCTAAATAGCTGAAATTGGTTTACAATACTTCACAGTGGGTGAAAAAAACTTAATCAGGAAATCACCTACTTTATAAGTCATGGGAAAGGAATCACGGGTCAAGGATAAATCATTTTTAAAACCCCCAGGACGACGAATCATCGGTTTAGCGATCGCCGCCACGGTCGTTACCACAGGAGTCGGTTTTTGGCAAGTATCTCAAATTAGAAAAGCCGAAGAGTTAAAGGCAGCGGCGGCTGCAGCGGCGGCTGCAACTTCCGTCGCCACCCGCAACAGCGTCACAGCTTTGGGTAGGTTGACTCCCCAGGGGGAAGTTATCAAATTGTCGGCCCCTTCTGCGTCGGAGGGAGCAAGAATTGAACAGTTGCAGGTGGAAGAGGGCGATCGAGTCAGTCAAGGACAAATCATAGCAGTTCTCGATACGCGCGATCGACTCCAAGCAATCCTCCAACAAGCCGACAAAGAAGTCAAAGTCAAACAAGCAGAATTAGCGAAAATTCAAGCAGGCGCAAAAACAGGCGTTGTCGGCGCTCAAAAAGCAGAAGTTGCCAAGTTTGAAGCACAAGTGCAAAGAGAAACCGAAGGCGAAGCAGCCAATATCGCCCGCTTAGAAGCTCAACTGCGAAGAGAAACCGAAGCCGAACAAGCTAACGTCGCCAAATTCGAGGCACAACTTCAAAGAGAAACCGAAGCCGAACAAGCTAATCTTGCCAAATTGGAGGCACAACTCGAAAGAGAAACAGAGGTGCAGCAGTCCAAATTGGCTAGGTTAGAAGCTCAATTGCGCGGCGAAATTGCCTCTCAAAACGCTACAGTCGATCGGCTAAAAGCCGAATTAACCAACGCCGAAGCCGAGGAACAACGCAATAAAGAACTCTCCCAAACAGGCGCAATTTCTGCTTCCGCCTACGACACCAAACGCTTAGCAGCAGAGACGGCTCGCCAGAGAGTAAAAGAAGCGCAAGCTGTATTAGAAAAAACAGTGCAAACACTGCAAGAGCAAATAGTCGAAACGAAAGCAACAATCAAACAAACAGTAGAAACAGGCAAGCAGGAAATCAATCAATCCCGAGCCAATCTCCGACGCAAGTTAGAAACAGGCAGGCAGGAAATTAACCAAGCCCGAGCCACCTTAAATCAAAAGATAGAAACTGGTAGAGAACAAATCAATCAAGCCGAAGCAATACTCAAACAAAAAGCAGAAACTGGCCAAGAACAAATCAATCAAGCCAAAGCCAATCTAGACCAAATTGCCGAAGTACGTCCCGAAGACGTGCAAGCCGCCCAAGCCGCCGTCGAAAGTGCGATCGCCACCAAACAAAAAGCTCAAGTAGACTTAAACCTAAGTTACGTCAAAGCACCCGTATCCGGCTACATCCTCAAAGTTCACAGCCGACAAGGAGAAGGTGTCAACACTCAAGACGGCATCGTAGAACTAGGCGGCACCGACCAAATGTACGCCGTAGCAGAAGTTTACGAAACCGACATCGCCAAAGTGCGAAACGGTCAGCGCGCAACAGTCACCAGCCCGGTTTTTACAGGCACTGTGGAAGGAACAGTCGCTCGCATCGGCAAACAAATCAGCAAAAAAGATGTCCTTAATACAGACCCCGCCGCCGACACCGACGCGAGAGTTATCGAAGTTAGAATTCGCCTCGATCCGGAATCGAGCAAGAAAGTTGCAACCCTAACAAACTTGCAGGTTGAAGTCAAAATAAATATCTAAATTTTACGTTGATAAGACTTACGGATGGGGACTCAAGCAACCGGGTGTTTTACCGATATTAAGGGTTTGAATCAAATATAAGGGCAAAAAAATCGGTTTCTCAACACCCGTGCTTAACTCTTAAAATTATTCACTCTCAAATTCTAAATCTAAAATTTAAAATCTAAAATCTAAAATAGACTATTATGGCAAAAATACCACTAGCTTGGGCACAATTAACCCGCGAAAAAATGCGCTTAGTAATCGCGCTAGCCGGCATAGGATTTGCTGACTTGCTAATGTTTATGCAGTTTGGATTTAGAGACGCGCTATTTGAAAGCTCCATCACCTTTCACTCGAAGTTAAAAGGAGATATTTTTATCAGCAGCACCCAGTCTACGGCTTTAATAGCCATGAAAAGTTTTCCCCAGCGTCGCTTGTATCAAGCTTTGAGTTTTGACGGCGTTACAGCAATTAGTCCCGTATATTTAGGCTTTGGATTGTGGAAAAATCCCGACCCCAACCAGCGCAATACCCGCCAATTGATGGTAATCGGTTTTGACCCCGCTCATCCCATCTTTGATCTGCCTGAAATCCAAAATAATTTGGACAAAATCAAAATGTCGGATGTGGTTTTATTTGACCAAGCTTCCCGGCCGGAGTTTGGGCCGGTAGCAGAATATTTCAAACAGGGAAAAGTTGTTGAAACTGAAGTTGACAATCGCCGCGTTAGGGTAAATGGTTTATTTACTATAGGGGCCTCTTTCGGTGCAGACGGAAATCTTGTCACCAGCGATTTGAACTTTATACGGATTTTTTCGACGCGGAGAACAAGAGGTTTAATCGATATAGGTATTGTTCACTTGCAGCCGGGAACAGATGTTAAGGCTGTTGTTGATAAAATGAGGGCAGCTTTGCCGAACGATGTGAGAATTTCTACTAAAGAAGAGTTTGTAGATTTTGAAAAAAAATATTGGCAGGAAAGTACCTCAATCGGATTTGTTTTCACACTCGGCGCGGCAATGGGATTTATCGTTGGGATAGTGATTGTTTATCAAATTCTTTATACTGATGTTACCGATCATTTACCAGAATACGCTACGCTCAAGGCGATGGGATATAAGGATGTTTACTTTTTGGGTGTGGTGTTTCAAGAGGCTTTGATTTTGGCAATTCTTGGCTATTTGCCAGGGTTTGGAGTTTCTTTGGTGCTGTACAATTTAGGGAGAAGTGCTACGAGTTTGCCGATGTATATGACTTTGGCGAAAGCTATGACTGTTTTTATTATGACAGTGGTCATGTGTGCTGTGTCGGGGGCGATCGCAGTTAGGAAGTTGCAGGCGGCTGACCCGGCGGATATTTTTTAAGGAAGGAAGAAGGAAGAAGGAAGAAGGAAGAAGGAAGAAGGAATTACCAATTACCAATTACCAATGAATACTTTACCAGTTGTCTCGATTAAAAATCTCAATCATTCCTTCGGCGAAGGACAACTTCGCAAACAAACATTATTTGACATCAACCTCGAAATTTATCCGGGCGAAATCGTGCTGATGACTGGGCCTTCTGGGTCTGGTAAAACAACATTGTTAACCTTGATTGGAGCTTTGCGATCGATCCAAGAAGGTAGTCTTAAAATTCTTGGCCAAGAATTGCGGGGAACGCCGAAAAATAAATTAGTTAAAATCCGCCGCGACATCGGCTATATTTTCCAAGCTCACAATTTGCTCAAATGCTTGACAGCTAGGCAAAATGTGCAAATGTCTTTAGAACTGCACAGTCATCTTTCTCCCCAAGAAACTAATGATAAAATAGAGGAAATGCTGCAAGCTGTAGGCTTGGGAGAAAGAATAGATTATTACCCGGACAGCCTTTCTGGCGGCCAGAAACAAAGAGTTGCGATCGCCCGCGCATTAGTCAGCCAGCCGAAATTAGTATTAGCAGACGAACCCACAGCAGCACTAGACAGTAAATCAGGTCGAGATGTGGTAGAAATTATGCGAGGTTTGGCAAAAGAACAGCACTGCACTATTTTGCTTGTCACGCACGACAACCGCATTTTAGACATAGCCGATCGCATTATTCACATGGAAGACGGCTACCTCGCACAAGACACATCAACAACGGTGGCAACCGGCGTTCTTTCGGCAAAATAATATTAACCCACCTACACTTATTTCCGAGAAACGGGACGCTTTCCTCCTACCTTAGCAGGACTTTTTGTCCCACCTTTGGCTGGACTTTTAGAACTACTTTTGCTACTTTTTTGACCCTTAGCTCCTACCAATTGGCCCTCAGTGGCATTTGCAGGTCTGCCGGCAGGCGTTCTCGTAGTCCTAAAGGTAACATTCACCCCTTCATTCGACTGTTCCAGCACCAACATCGGCGTCGGCTTGGCTTTTTGATCCCACTCAATATGAACGATGCGACCTTGAATTGTGGGCTGCCAACTGTCGTGGTCGTCTGAAGGACTCAGATAAGTTTCCAAACAGTCAATAATTTGATTAATTGTCGCTGATGTTGCCTGAGTCGGCAGTTTCATCAACTTAATTTGAATCCGAAACAGCACGCGTTTTTCTATTTTTATTGCCGGATCGCCAGTTTCGTATTCGATATCAAACATCGAATCCACTTGCCTGCCGCTGCCCGCATTCCCATTTTTATCTCCCACTGCCCCCTGAGTCGGACGCAGGGCAATACTAATTTTTTCTTTAACTTTTACCTTGATCTGGTTCACAATGGCAAAGTGAAAGACTTCTTCCGCCATCCGCATTCTCAGGTAGTCTAAATTAAAGTCTCGCGAGTGGATAAGGTCGGGATTCTTTTCCATCTTTAACATGGTTTCCAGAGCCATTTTGTATTTTTTCTGGAGTTCTCGATTTCTAAACTCCTCAAATTTGAGCTTTTTGCTCAAATCGTCGAGTTTTAGCTTGGTAAACACCGCTAAACCGATAAGCAATAATAACAGTAATCCCGACGCTCCCATGAAGAGTTGGTCTGAGGACGGATCTCCGGGTTTAGCCTGTTTAGGTTTGGGAGAGGCTACTGCCAACCTTGGTTCTACAAGGATTATTTGGGTTGACATGGGCTTTTAAAGGGTAAAATTTGACGCTAGATTTATACAAAACTCCAGAGTAGAGCTGGTAGTGCAACTGGATCAACCAACATTGACATCATTCCACCATCATCTTGGTACAACTGGATTTCTGCAACTGGAGCACGCACCCTCTAATTAATACTTTATCTTTAACTGCAAGCAGGTTTCCGAAATATCGGAAAATCGCGCGCTGGCACTGGCAAATAGAAATGGTGAATTGTCTGTAATATATTATACCAATATATCTAAAAAAAATGTTTGTTCGGCGGTCTCCGTTTCTAGAAAAATAAAAAGAAATACACATAAATTAATAGTAACTCTGGGAGCCAGCAGCGGAAAACATCAAGGAGAACAGCCGACGATCGCCCGGACGATCGAGGGGCGGACGTTGGGAGAGTGCTAATTCCTACTGTTGGCTGACTCCCGCCGTGCAAGCCCACCGGGCGGCTTGCTGTGAGAGTCTGGCTATGGTGCGATCGAACAACGTCTCCTTAGCTAAGATTACAGCTAATACCACCAATATTCGATCGTGACCTACGAACCCCTGCACCACAAATATCGCCCTCAGACATTTGCCGAATTAGTCGGTCAAGAGGCGATCGCCCAAACCCTCACCAGCGCCATCCTACAAGAGCGCATAGCACCAGCATATCTATTCACCGGCCCCAGAGGCACCGGTAAAACCTCTAGTGCCAGAATTTTCGCCAAATCCCTTAACTGTATTTCTACGGTTGCCCCCACCCCCACACCCTGTGGCAAATGCAACGTTTGCCAAGAAATTGCCCGAGGTTCCACACTAGATGTCATCGAAATTGACGCCGCCAGCAACACCGGAGTAGATAACATTCGGGATTTGATCGAACGAGCTCAATTTGCTCCCGTACAATGCCGCTATAAAGTATATGTAATAGACGAGTGTTTGACGGGTGATTCTCAGGTAAAAACTAGCGAAGGTCTGATGCGGATCGACAATCCCAACATCCAAGGAAAACAAGTTCTCAGCTATAACGAAACTTCTGAAGTTTGGGAATTTAAAAAAGTTTTGAGGTGGTTAGACCGAGGGGAGAAACAAATACTGGTGATTAAAACCGCCAACCGAGAAATCAGATGTACGGGCAATCATCTAATCAGGACAGAACAGGGATGGATACGAGCAAAAGACGTAAAAGAAGGAGTGAAGATACTATCCCCTGTGAATGTGGGTGCGGCACCCTCATTCACAAAATTGGAACAGATTGACGCTTGCGGAGATTTGCCAGAGGACATCAATTTTACGGGAATACCTACGGACAAAAATCCTACGACTTTGCCTCTATTCTCGAACAGGCTCAAGCCATCCGACCTCTCTGTGCGTGTGGCTGTGGAGAACAACTCGAAATACCAGACTTTTTACAAAAAAAAGGCAAAGGGATTAAGAGCATTCAGTCTCATTGGCAGCGACATCCGTATAAAAAAGGACATGGACTTTGGGATGCAAGAACGGAAAAGTTCTTGGCAAATGCCGAAGTTTTGCAACCAGAAACACTCGGACTCATCTACGGAACATTGCTTGGAGACGGTTTTATCACCTACCCAAATAAATATAGCCGATTTCCAAGATTGGGCTGGACACACGGAGAAAAGCAGCGGGAATGGTTGGAATACAAAGCTTTTTGCCTTTCGACACTGCGACCAAAGTTACGAGTTACACCTAACCGAGGATACGGAAATATATCAGTCTGTTGCAACACAGTCTGCCATCCCCAACTTAGAGATGTCTTTGACGCTGTTAAACCCAACGGAAACGGAAAATACGTCACAATGGATTGGCTCGATCGCGTCACTCCAGAAGGACTTGCTTGGTGGTACATGGATGATGGCTCGCTCAGCATTTCCCCCGAAGGAAGTCCAAGTATCCAAATTCATACAGAAGGATATTCTAGGGCAGAAAATCAACTCCTTGCCAATTGGCTTACAGGTTTGGGATACCCAACAACAACTAAATTTTACAGAAGGTCTAACACCTGTAAAACCTACGACTACATACACATGGGTGCTGAAACCAGTAGAAAATGGGTATCAGACTTTAAAAAGTATTCAATCCCTTCAATGGATTACAAGTTTGGAGACAGTCGAATCTGTAAAAGTCGCTGGGGTCGAGAAAGTTTATGATATTGAAGTAGAAGACAACCACAATTTTGTCGCTAACGGTCTTCTGGTTCATAATTGCCATATGCTAAGCACCCAGGCATTCAACTCTCTACTCAAAACCCTAGAAGAACCGCCCGATCGCGTTGTATTCGTTCTCGCCACAACCGACCCACAAAGAGTATTACCAACTATTATTTCTCGTTGCCAAAAGTTCGACTTCCGCCGCATCCCCCTCGATGCAATGATTGCTCATTTGCACAAAATTGCCAAATTAGAAAACATCAATATTGCCAGCGCTGCAGTACAAATGGTTGCTCAAATCGCCCAAGGAGGTCTGCGAGATGCCGAAAGTTTGCTCGACCAACTAAGCTTATTTCAGGGTGAAGTAACAGTTGAAAAAGTTTGGGATTTAGTCGGTGCAGTCCCCGAGAATGACTTAATGGAGTTGCTGCAAGCTATTGATACAGATAACGCTACAGCATTAATAGACATGACCCGCCATCTCATGGATCGCGGTCGGGAACCGCTAATCGTGCTGCAAAGTCTCGCGAGCTTTTACCGAGATTTGCTAATAGCCAAAGCTGCCCCGAAACGGTCTGATTTAGTAGCTTTAACATCGGCAACTTGGGAAAAACTTTGCAATTTTGCCCGCAATTGGGATGCCGAGTTAATTTTAGCAGGTCAGAAACATTTGCAAACCCACGAAGTGCAAATTAAAAACACAACTCAGCCGCGTTTGTGGCTGGAAGTAACGCTGTTGGGATTGCGGCCCTCAGCAATTAGAACTCAGCAGCAACCAACAGCCGAACCAGCTAAAAATATTGCTCCATCACAAATTCACCCCCCCCAACCCCCCCTTGCTAAGGGGGGGAGTCAGATATCTAATATTGAACAATCTTCAGTTTCCAATTCGCAAAATCATCCACCTCAGTCGCAGCCTGTGACTAATCGAACAGAAAGTCCACCTCCTGCAGCGATTCCCGCACCTGTACCAACTCCTGAAACGAATCAAACAAATTATTCACCGACTAATTCAGCCGATGAAATCGATTTAAATCGAGTGTGGGAACAGGTACTTGAGCGCGTGCGGCCGCATGGAACTCAATCGCTGCTTCGCCAACATGGACAGCTAGTAATTTTCAGCAATAATACTGCTCATGTTAAGATTAGTTCGCAGCCGTTGCTCAATATGGTTAAAGACAAAGTAGCTAATATTGAAGAAGCTTTTTTGCAAATTTTTAACCGTCGAGTAACAGTAAAAGTGGGCTTGACAAATCCCGCTGAAACTAATAGTTCCCGCGCCAAGGATTTGCCTAGTTCTAACGGACGTGTTGGCGAAAATCCCAGGAATTCTCATCCTGTGAGTGATGCGGGCCAACAGGTGCAGAAGTCGGCGGATTCTGAGATTACAGATGATTTTTTGGGGAATGGTGGAGAAGAACAAAAGCACCCGCCTGCGCCTGAAAATACCGCCGTTAATGTGCCGGCAATTTCCGAATCGCGATCGCCCACAAACGGTTCTACAGACTCTCAAAATGACTTTAACGCTCAGGCTATAGCGGTGCGTTATGACGCTCAATATGTCGCGAATACGGCTAGGCAATTGGCTGATATGTTTGACGGGGAAGTAGTCGATTTGTCGGATGACTTGGAGATTTGGGAGTCGGAAACTTTTAGATTGGAATCTGAACCGGATTTTCCCGAGTTATCTTCTGAGTTAGGTGAGGATGATTTTATAGATTGGTAAGTATAGCAATCCTTGCAGGAGTCGTAAATTTTTTACCCCACCCCAACCCTCCCCGAACCCGCGGGGAGGGAGTAAGAAATCACAAATGATGCGAGGATTGCTATAGATCACTAAAAAAAACCGAGAAACCCGGTTTTTGTAGTAGGGGCGGTGCTAAGAGTGGCCGCCCTTCCAGGTTTCTTAATACCCTAAAAGTTTTAGGTTTAATTAGAGTCACCTAGTGATTGTGAATATCTACTTTTAAGCTGACTCTGGCTTGGGCAGCGAAGACGGAAGTACCAACAACTCAGCCGTCGATCGCTTCTCGACCATTTCCTTAGTAATCGTACACCGGGCAACATCCTTGCGCGACGGCAACTCGTACATCACATCCAACATCAATTCTTCGACAATTCCCCGCAGCGCCCGCGCTCCAGTTTTGCGGCGGTATGCTTCCTGGGCGATCGCCCGAATCGCCTCTGGCTTAAAGTCCAACTGCACATTATCCATCTTCAGCAGCTTTTGATACTGCTTAACCAAAGCATTTCGGGGCTCCGTCAAAATCGCCATCAGCGTTTCCTCATCCAGCGGTTCCAACACCGCCGCCACCGGCACCCGCCCGATAAACTCAGGAATCATCCCAAACTTCACCAAATCCTCGGGTTCCAGTTGCTTGAGTACATCAGCAGCCCGCTTTTCCTTCGGCTGAGCTTCTCCGGGCTGAATAAAACCCATTGACTTTTTGCCAGTTCTCTGCTCTATCACTTTTTCCAGACCGACAAAAGCACCGCCGCAGATAAACATGATATTGCTAGTATCAATTTGGATGCAGTCTTGGTAGGGATGCTTGCGCCCGCCTTGGGGAGGTACGTTCGCGATCGTCCCCTCCAGCATTTTCAGCAGCGCCTGCTGCACGCCTTCACCCGACACATCCCGCGTAATCGAAGGATTTTCGCTCTTGCGGGCAATTTTGTCAATTTCATCAATATAAATAATTCCGCGCTGCGCCTCTTCCACGTCCATATCTGCCACTTGCAGCAGCCGCAGCAAAATATTTTCCACATCTTCCCCGACATAGCCTGCTTCCGTCAGCGTCGTCGCGTCAGCCACCGCAAACGGTACGTCCAGCATATCCGCCAACGTCTGAGCCAGCAGAGTTTTTCCGCAGCCCGTCGGCCCGATTAACAAAATATTCGATTTTTGCAGTTCTACTTCTTCCGGCGGGTGCTTGCCGCTATTTTTGGCATGGATAAAGCTCAGGCGCTTATAGTGGTTGTAAACTGCCACCGAGAGCACCTTTTTCGCCTCATCTTGCCCGATCGCGTTTTCGTCGAGGTAATTTTTAATTTCCCTCGGCTTCGGAATTTGGCTCATCAACATACTTTTGCCCGAGGTAGCGCGGCGCTTTTGCGTCGTTTCCTGCTTCGGGGGCACCGCCGTTGCAGGCACTGCACTCGAATCAAACAACTCCTCATCTAAAATTTCATTGCACAAGTCTACGCATTCGTCGCAGATATACACCCCGGGCCCTGCGATCAACTTGCGTACTTGCTCTTGAGACTTGCCACAAAACGAACATTTTAGATGGGAGTCGTACTTAGACATAACAGCCTCTTAATTCAGTGCAGTGACATTCTCTCCCGCCGCCGGAAGGTTTTCTTTAGCGATAACTCGATCGACCAAACCGTAATTTTTGGCTTCCTCGGCTGACATAAAAAAGTCGCGCTCTGTATCAGCCTCTAATTTCTCGATCGGTTGACCCGTGTGGTGCGCTAGCAGTTGATTCAGCTTACGCTTATGATAAAGGATTTCTTTGGCTTGAATCTCAATATCAACTGCTTGACCTTGAGCGCCTCCAAGCGGCTGGTGGATCATAATCCGGGAACTCGGAAGAGACATCCGCTTACCGTGGGCTCCTGCTGTCAGCAGAAATGCGCCCATACTGGCTGCCAAACCGTAACAAATCGTCACCACATCCGGGCGGATTTGCTGCATTGTGTCATAAATTGCCATGCCGGCCGTCACCGAGCCGCCGGGGGAATTTATGTACATTTGGACATCTTTTTCTGGGTCTTCGGCATCTAGATACAATAGCTGAGCCACTATTGAGTCAGCAACTTCGTCGGTTACGGGAGTTCCTAAAAACACAATTCGCTCCCGCAGCAAGCGCGAGTAAATGTCAAAGGCCCGCTCGCCCATCCCCGACTGTTCTAGTACCATCGGCACTACATTGCTGGGGCTGGAACTGACATCAAAATCGTTATAGCTTGTAATTAGGTAATTGGAAGATTGAGATACAACCATAAGACACCAGTCAAGGATTCTAGACAATTTGCTGCTGCTGATGAAAGCTTTAAATTAAGCCGCCAGCTTTTAACTATTATGCCTCTTCTGAACGGATATCGGGGGGATGGGGAGTTTTGAGTTTTGAAAGTGCTTTCTGCGCTGGGCGCAACGCTGGAGTGACTCGCAAGGCTCGCGGGGTGAATGAGTTAAAATACTTACTGGTAAATCATCGCTGCTTCTAGTGGACACCGCGAGCTTTTAGTAAGGATCGGGCGCACCCGGAGCTTGTAGTTAAGGATCTAGGTGCGCCGTTAAAATCACGGTTGATTTCATGTCCCCAATTAGGACATTTGAACACAGGGAAATACCTAACACTAACCTTGCGGTGAGCGTGTAGGCTTCGTGTCTCATTTGCCGTTGCTCTGTTGGGGATATCCATTGCTGAATATTCGTCACTCAAGACGATCCAAGTCTTACACAGCATCTCTGGCTTTGCAGCCTTTATCCCTTCGTAGGGAACCCACGCAGAAACCCTGTTTCCCAAGGCAAAAAACTATTCCGTATGACAAACTTGGATTGTATTTCACATGTTTGACGTATCCCAATCACCAGCGGTCTGTCTTTTCCCCCTTTCTCTCGCAGTTATCCTTGGTAAGCATACTACTGCTACTGTGACCTGTTGTTTGCAGCCGAGTGGGTGGGTCGCAACCACTTATATCTTACCATCTTTTTGTGAAAAATCAGGAAATTTTTGATTATTTCATAGACCTTGCTTCACTTATATCCCAACGCTGAATTGAGTACCATTACAGCGTTGGGATATAAGCCAATTGAGTTAAGTTCTATTCTTCGCCTACGACTTCCACTTCGACGCTCGTGGCTGCTTCTGCTGAATCTTCAGCGTCTGATTCTTCTGATTCTGCAGCTGCAGGAGTCAGAGAGCCTTCAGGTACGAGTTCGATTGTCCCTTTTTCTTCCAACCATTTCAGGGTTTTTTGTTTTAGCAAGTCTTCTGCTACAAATTCCTGCAACCTTTGGGGGTCAAAATCTCCTTTGGGAAACTGCTTTCTGATTTTGGCTACTTCGGCTGCTACTTCTGCTGGTTCAACAGATAAGGATTCCAGCTTGGCTATTTCTGCCAGAGCTAAATTCTGCTTGAGGCGCTCGATTGCTTCCGGGCGCGAGCGTTCCCGCATCGGGCCCATATTTTCTTCCGTAAACAGTTGGTTGATATCTATGCCGTAATTTTTCAATTGGACGGCTTGTTGATTCAACAAATAATCGATTTCGCGATCGACCATTGTTTCGGGAATTTCCACTTCTATTAGCTGCACGAGGGCTGCTGATATAGCTTTTTCCTTATTTGCTGATGTCTTGTTTTCTTGGTCTGCTTTAAACCTAGTTTCGAGCGATTCGCGCAGTTCTGCTAAAGTTTCAAACTCACTGACTTCTTGGGCGAAGTCGTCGTCCAACTCCGGCAATTCTTTTTCCTTAAGTTCTTTGAGAGTAATCGTAAAGACTGCCGGTTTTCCTGCTAGTTCTTCACTGCTATACTCATCTGGGAACTGCACGGAAACTTCTCTAGTTTCTCCTGGATTCATCCCGATCATGCCTTGGATAAAGCCCGGTACAAACTGATTTTCCGATAATTCTACTTGGAAGTCTTCTGCTTGACCGCCGGGAATTTCTGCGGGAGTTTCGCCTTCAGGTGCTTCGGCAAATCTACCGGAGAAATCAACCAAAGCCATGTCTCCCAACTGAGCCGGCCGGCCTTCTACGGGGATTAAAGCAGCTTTGTCCGATCGATATTTTGCCAGAACCTCATCTACCTGAGCCTCATCATACTTAGCTTCTTCTGCTTGAAGCTGCAAACCTGTGTACTGACCCATTTTCACTTCTGGTTGTACATCAACCTTTGCCGAAAAAATCAGAGGCTGTTCTGGATCGAACTTAGCTAGTAATTCTTCAAACTCGGTGCGAAGTTCAAAACTGCCAATTGCGGCAATTTTTTCTTGTTCGAGGGCTTTTTGCAGGGAATCATTAATCAAATTTTCCAACGCCGTCGCCTTCAAGCGAGTCTGGCCTAGGCGCTGTAGCAAAACTTGACGGGGAACTTTGCCTTTGCGGAACCCAGGAATATTAACCTCGCGAGCAAATTGTTTAATTACTTGCTCGTAAGCTTGTTTTGACTTTTCTGACGGTACTTCGATTTCCAGACCAATTTGGCTAGCTGGAAGTTTTTCCTGGGTTACTTTCATCGGCTTTTTTGATATTTAACAATAGTGTATTGACACTCCCTGACCTAAAGGACAGGGATTCTTAATTCAGCGACTGACCTTAAAATGTTGCGTCCTTTCGGCAATACTCAAACTTTTTAACCGTAGAAATCCTACCAATTAACGAGCCTGATTCGCAGTCATCCCAGAGGGTCTATCTCCAAAAGCGTACTAGGATATTTACCTAGAGTTCGGGTATGCCCTACCCTACTTAACAAGACTAAATAGTTGGTTTCTCTGGTTAAAGGAACTGTGTTAAGCCCCTAGCTGTTTATAGAGTTTTCGCCGCTCTTTGTCCCCCGGTTTACGCCTAAAAGTGTGTCGTTAACTGTTTTTATGCACTATGGCGCAGGAGTTTAACCTTGACTACTGTAGTCTACTAGAAATTTCCTGACTTTTAGGAAGGGATTTAAGAAATTAAAGCCGTCCTAGAAGGACAGGGTTTTAGACCCAATTTCCTTGATAAAATACATACAAATCTGACTTTGCCTGCATTTTAATTTTGTACGCTTTGACTCGTAACGGCACAACTACAACACCTTTACCGGATGAGACTGTAAGTCATTTCCGGCTACTTTTTTGGCTCTTGCCAAATAGTTTTGGTTTGAGGATACTAGCTTTTGCTGCTAGGAATGTGGAGGTTAAGTCCACTAATTGCCGATGCACCATAGCACATATCGCCCTGTGATGTCAATCTTGCCGGCCTCTGCGGCCAGTCAAAGTCAATGGATGCGCCTGCGAAAATGCAGATATATCGCAAAACTTAACCGGATGCGGATTGGGCGTGGGCGATTGGCAAAAGATGCTAAACTGGCATTGGGTGCGATCGCACGGATCGATCGGGAAGTTCGATCGCCCTTTTCGCTTAACTGCACCATTGCTATCCTCTCATGCTCCTGATGTCGCATAACATTAATTAAGTTTGATATTGAGAATTGCAGTTATTTAAATTTTTGATTTCGATCGTTTAGACTTTATTTTGTGGAGGAAACTAATTTGTCTCAATCCTATCGAGTTGCCATTTTAGGAGCTACCGGCGCAGTCGGTGCCGAGTTGCTAGAACTATTGCACAGCCGGAGTTTTCCGATTTCTAACTTGAAGCTGCTGGCTTCGGAACGTTCAGCAGGCACAACTTTGCCTTTAGGCGGTGAGATGCTGCCGGTCGAAGCAGTTTCGGCGCGATCTTTTGATAATGTAGATCTGGTGCTCGCCTCTGCCGGCGGCTCTACTTCTAAGTTATGGGCTCCGCAAGCGGTGGCAGCCGGGGCAGTGGTAATTGACAATTCTAGCGCTTTCCGCATGGATGCGACCGTACCGCTAGTGGTTCCAGAAGTCAATCCCCAAGCGGCTGCAGCTCACCGAGGTATAATTGCTAATCCCAACTGCACGACTATTTTGATGGCAGTTGCCGTTTGGCCACTTCACAAAGTTAGGCCGATACAGCGCATCGTTGTAGCGACTTACCAGTCTGCCAGCGGGGCGGGGGCAAGGGCAATGGAGGAAATGAAAGCTCAAGCAAGAGCAATTTTGCAGGGGGAAACGCCCAAAACAGATATATTTCCCTACCCATTAGCATTTAATTTGTTTCCGCACAACACCCCGATTAATGATTTGGGGTATTGTGAAGAAGAGATGAAAATGGTAAACGAAACTCGGAAGATATTTGGTACGGACGAGATTAAAATTACGGCAACTTGTGTGCGGGTTCCCGTACTGCGGGCTCATTCGGAAGCGATTAATCTAGAGTTTGCAGAGCCTTTTAGCGCGATCGAGGCCAGGGAAATCTTAAAGCAGGCAAGCGGGGTTAAGCTGGTAGAAGACTGGCAAGCTAATTATTTCCCGATGCCAGCAGAAGCTAGCGGTAAGGATGAGGTGTTAGTTGGCAGGATTCGTCAAGATATTTCTCACCCCTGCGGGTTGGAAATGTGGCTCTCTGGCGATCAAATCCGCAAAGGGGCGGCTTTAAATGCGGTGCAGATAGCTGAGTTGCTGGTAGAAAAAAATTTGTTGCGAACCCAAGTGGCCGCGGCTTCTAATTAGCGGAAATTCTGGCAATTGGGAAATTGAAATTGGGGATTTTAGATAAACCTTTCATCTGAAATCTAAAATTTAAAATCAAAAATCAACAGTCTAAAATCGGAGAAAGTGTGGTAAAGTTTGGACGGGTTCTGACTGCAATGATTACGCCGTTTAAGGAAGACGGCAGCGTGAACTATGCGGTAGCAGAACAATTGGCAGTTCATTTAGCCGATCGCGGTACAGATAGCTTGGTAGTATGCGGCACTACTGGCGAGTCTCCCACTATGACCTGGGATGAAGAGTACGAATTATTTCAGGTGGTACAAAAGGCGGTGGCCGGTAAGGCGTTGGTAATCGCAGGAGCCGGATCGAATTCTACTTCAGAAGCAGTCGCAGCTACCCAAAAAGCAGCTAAACTCGGGTTAGACGGCTGTTTGCAGGTGGTTCCTTATTACAACAAACCCCCGCAAGAAGGTTTATATAATCATTTCCGGGCGATCGCGCAATCTGCTCCAGAATTGCCTATAATGTTATATAACATCCCCGGTCGCACAGGTCAGAATATGTTGCCGGAGACGGTGGCTCGATTGGCAGAAATCCCCAACATTGTGGCCGTAAAAGAAGCAAGTGGCAACTTGGATCAAGCAAGTCAAATTCGGTGCTTGACATCCCCTGAATTTGCCATCTATTCTGGAGATGATTCCCTAACTTTGCCAATGTTGGCGGTAGGAGGATCTGGTGTAGTTAGCGTAGCCAGCCATCTGGTAGGAGAGCAACTGCAACAGATGATCGAAGCTTTCGAGGCCGGTCAAGTTCAAGTCGCTACCCAGATTCACTTGCAACTTTTTGACCTGTTTAAAGCTCTTTTTCTCACCACAAATCCCATTCCCGTCAAGACAGCTCTCAAACTTCAAGGCTGGGATGTAGGCTCCACCCGTCCGCCACTGTGCGATCCGCCCGTTGAGGTAACTCAAAAGTTAAAGGACGTACTGAATCAGCTAGCCGCAGTATCAGCTAGCAAGACGAGCGAGAACGAGTTTTCAGACAACTGAATATTGGTTGTTATCAGTCATTAGTTCTTAGTCATCAGTCATTAGTAATTAAGTGTTAGTAAGTAGCTAACAGTCAAGGATTAAAGACTGAAGATAGAAGAATGAAGGCCTAAGACAACTGACTGTACGGGATAGTAAAACCCGCCCGGGAGTTTTCCATAAATATTTGGAAAAATATCGCCCTACCAACGAACAGTAGACGAAAGACGACAGACGACAGACCACAGACCACAGACCAATAACAAAAATAACTAACAAAGGATACGCATGATCAACAAAAATACAACTGCATCTGCTCTAAAAGTTATTCCCCTCGGCGGGCTGCACGAAATCGGTAAAAACACTTGTGTGTTCGAGTACGGCGACGAAATCATTCTTTTAGATGCCGGTTTAGCGTTCCCTACAGATGGAATGCACGGGGTAAATATTGTCCTCCCAGACATGACTTACCTGCGGGAGAACAGCCACAAAATTAAAGGTATGATCGTGACTCACGGTCACGAAGACCACATAGGCGGCATCCCTTATCACCTCAAACAATTTGAAATTCCGGTCATCTACGGCCCCCGTTTGGCGATGGCTTTGCTAGCGGGAAAAATCGAAGAAGCCGGAGTGTCTCACCGCACTGAATTGAGAACGGTTCGACCGAGGGATACTGTCAGAATTGGCAAGAATTTCTTAGTCGAATACATTCGCAACACTCACTCGATGGCCGACAGTTTTACTGTGGCAATTCACACTCCCGTGGGAATTGTGATCCACACGGGAGACTTTAAAATTGACCACACTCCTGTAGACGGCGAGCATTTTGATTTGCAAAAGCTGGCCGAGTACGGCGAGAAAGGCGTGCTGTGCTTGATCAGCGATTCTACTAACTCGGAAGTTCCCGGTTTTACCGCTTCGGAAAGTTCTGTGGCGCCCAATTTAGATAGAATTATCGCTCAAGCACCGGGACGAGTGATGCTGACGACTTTTGCTTCGTCGGTACACCGATTGCAAATTGTTTTGGACTTGGCTAAGAAAAACAATCGGTATGTCGGAGTGGTTGGCCGATCGATGCTTAACGTCATCGCTCACTGCCGCAATCTCGGCTACATCAAATGCGAAGATAGTATTTTCAAACCGCTCAAAGAAATCCGCAATTTGGCTGAAGACAAGGTACTGATTTTAACTACAGGTTCCCAAGGCGAACCGATGGCGGCGATGACTCGCATTGCTAACGGCGAACATCACGAACTGAAAATCAGAAAGGGCGATACAGTCATTTTCTCAGCTAATCCGATTCCGGGAAATACGATCGCAGTGGTAAACACGATCGATAAACTGATGATGCTGGGAGCACACGTGGTTTACGGCCGCGACAAAGGCATTCACGTTTCGGGTCACGGTTGTCAAGAAGACCAAAAGTTAATGATTAACATGACTCGTCCCAAGTTCTTCTTGCCAGTGCACGGGGAACACCGGATGCTGATCCAGCACTCCAAGACGGCTCAAAGCATGGGCATTCCCGCTAGCAATATGGTGATTATTGACAACGGCGATGTCGTAGAGTTGACCGAAAATTCAATCCGAGTCGCTGGTCAAGTGCCTTCAGGAATTGAATTAGTAGATTCTTCTCGATCGGGCGTTGTCAAAGCGAGCGTCCTCAAGGAACGTCAGCAGTTGGCCGGAGATGGCGTTGTAACTGTAGCGGCGGCTTTGAATTGGGAAGGCAAATTAGTTGCTAAGCCGGAAGTACACTTGAAAGGTGTGGTGACATCAGCCGATCGCGCGGAGGTGATCAAATTAATCACTCAAACCATTGAAACAGTTTTGAGCGATCGCTGGTCAGAATTTGTCAAACCCGCCACTGCTGACTCGCAAGTTGACATTGACTGGGTAGGAGTGCAAACCCAAATAGAAAAAGCAATTCAGCGGGTAATGCGCCGCGAACTGCAAAGCAATCCTATGCTGGTATTCCTGATGCAAATTCCTGAAGAAGCAGTGCGATCTGAAAAGGCAGCAGTATCTCCAGGTTCCTTGGAAGCACCTAAGCTATTATCCTCGCCTTCATCGCCCTCCCCATCATCGCCATCATCCCCATCCTTGCCATCTCCTGCCAATCAGGTGACGGGCCGACGCCGTCCCCGGACTGCTGCAAGGGCAGCTTCTTAGGGCGATAATTCTCCGACGCACTGCGAACCAAGAAAGGAGTTTTAGGTTTTGTAGTTGCGCTTGGGTACCCAAGCGCAACTACAAACCTAGATTTGATTTCATAAGTACCTGCACCTCAAAAAATGTCAGTATAGATTGACGTAACTCCTGATATGAATTCCGGTTGTATTGGAATAATTAAACCGCAGAGGGCGCAGAGGATACAGAGAAAGGGAAGAGAGAGATGAATCATTCCGATGCCAACGGATTTGATATGAGATCTATCTTGCTAAGACATTTAAACTTGTCAAGATTGAAGAGTTGCGACTCGATGTATTTTAGGAAGCAGTCTTAGAGAAAGCCCTCAATCGCTACAAGTTTTTGGAATGCCCACAGGAAAAAGCCGGTGGATTTTGGTGTTTTTGGGATTATTTTTAATGCTGTGTTTGGGCACGGTTTACTCTGCGAGTCTCTTTCCCAAACCTTTTAAGCGGAATGGAAACATGATGACAGCTACTTACCAAATCCGGGATTTGTAGGATTTTCTCGGTTAGGGAAGGAGTAGTTTTTAAACCGTAAATAAACGCAAGTGAACGCAGATAGATTTAAATAACTATCTGCGTTCACTTGCGTTTATTTTAAAATTAATCAGCCACCAGCAACAGCAGGAACAATGCTGACTTCATCGCCATCTTGGAGGGCTGTTTTTGAGCCATCTAAAAAGCGGATGTCTTCGCTGTTGACGTAGAAGTTGAGAAATCTCCGGGGTTCTCCCTTTTCGTCGCACAGGCTTTTTTTGATGCCGGGACAATTTGTTTCCAGCGATTCAATTAGTTCGGAAATGTTATCGCCGGCGCATTCGATGGTGGCTTGATTGTTGGTAAATTTTTGCAGGGGAGTGGGAATTAAAACTTTGACGGTCATTTTTTTAGTCCTTAGTCAGTAGTCATTTATTAGTTATTAGTCCTCAGTCATTAGTCCTCAGTAATCAGCCAGTAGTCATCAGTCAACAGCTTAACAAGCAATGACTAATGACTGCCGACTACTGGCTAATAGCTGTTAAACCGAAACTTGTTGCCATTCTAAGCGTTCGAGCGTGCGGGCGCGTTCTAGGGCGCGCTCGAACGCTTCTAGTTTCGGTTCGAGGGTGATGGGTTCGCCGATGTAACCTTGAACTGCTTCTTGCGTTTTCAAACCGTTGCCGGTGATGTAAGCGACGGTGGTTTCATCGGGATTGATTTTACCTGCTTCTACGAGTTTCTTCAAGACTGCGATTGTCGTGCCACCTGCAGTTTCTGTGAATATGCCTTCAGTTTCTGCTAGCAGTTTCATGCCTTCGATGATTTCGGTGTCGCTGACGGATTCAATGTTGCCGTTGGTTTTGCGGGCGATTTCCAAGGCGTACATACCGTCGGCTGGATTGCCGATCGCGATCGACTTAGCAATTGTATTCGGTTTCACCGGTTTTACGAAATCACGGTCTTCGCGGAATGCTTGAGCGATGGGGGAACAGCCGTCAGCTTGGGCGCCGCTGAACCGAACTTTCTTTTCGTCAACTAAACCGACTTCGATGAATTCTTGAAAACCTTTGTAAATTTTTGTGAACAAAGAGCCGGAGGCGAGGGGAGCGACGATGTGATCTGGCAATTGCCAGCCTAGCTGTTCGGCAACTTCGTAACCCAGGGTTTTTGAGCCTTCAGAATAGTAGGGACGCAAGTTGATATTCACAAATCCCCAGCCATGTGTATTGGCGACTTCGCAACAGAGGCGGTTAACTTGGTCGTAGTTGCCGTGAACTGCCATGACAGTTGGATTGTAAATCAGAGTGCCGAGGACTTTGCCTGCTTCTAAGTCTGAGGGGATGAAGACTACGCAGTCGAGTCCGGCGTGGGCGGCGATCGCAGCCGTAGAGTTAGCTAAATTGCCGGTGCTGGCACAGGATACCGTTGTGAAACCCAATTCTCTGGCTCTGCTGAGGGCGACTGACACCACTCTGTCTTTGAAGCTGAGAGTGGGCATATTGACGGCATCGTTTTTAATATAAAGATTTTTTAGACCGAGGCGGCGCGCCAAGCGGTGGGATTTTAATAGAGGAGTCATCCCAGTGCCGACATCGATGACGTTATCTGTAGCGACTGGTAAAAATGCGCGGTAGCGCCAGATCGAGTTTGGGCCGGCTGCGATGGTTTGGCGAGTGACGCTGCGGCGGATGGCGTCGTAGTCGTACTTGACTTCAAGCGGGCCAAAACAGCAATCGCAGACGTGCTTGGCTTGGAGTTCGTACTCTTCGCCGCATTCTTTACATTTGAGGGCTGTGAAGGTTGCTGCTGTGGATTGGGTTCTGGTCGCCTGGGTCATAGCTCAACTCTCTAGTTTTGCGATGTTTTCTTAGTCTTGTGCAAGATTAGCACGGTCAATTTACCCCGTCAACCATACCCGATTTTTTTAGTCGGGATTGATTTTTCAGTTACTTTTGAGTTAAACAATAATGTATTTAACTTGGATGTTTGGGCGGGCGAGACGCCCACCCCACAAGGATTTGACTTGTTTTCAGGAGCGGGCTGGGAATCGAGATTGTCAGGCTGGCACGCGAGCCCGATCGAGCTCAAGGATGATTTGCCGACGGAATTGTTACAAAACTTAATAAATCTTTTTTGGGCTAACAATTTGGGCAGTCGTGCGATCGAACACAACTACAAAACCTCGAATTTTTGATTAACCAACTTAGCCTACCCGCCGCTGACGGGGGGGATGAGTACAACCTCGTCGCCGTCTTGGAGGATGGTGTCGGGGGAGACGAATTCCAGGTTGAGGCCGAAGCGGGTGCGATCGCGCCATTGTTCTAATTGAGGATATTGGGCGATCGAGCTTTCGAGCACTTGAGACACTGGGGTTTCGGGAGGAAGTTCTAATGTAAGTTCCGAAACGCCGTAGGCTTCACCGAAGGCGGCGAACAGTTTAACTGTGACGGTAATTGAAGAGTCAGACACGGTAGTTTAGTGCGATCGACGGTTTGGCAATTATCAACTACACCATACAATTAATTAGGAATTAGGCGCGCCGAGGCTTAGAATTGAAAGCAGCAACCTCTAGTTAAGTTTTACCCCATCGGGTAAAGATGATAGTTGATTGCAGCAAAAAGTCTTAACAAGATTGTATGCCGATCGCTCTCACCAACCAGGCGTTAGAACCAGTTGGCATCCAGTTAGATGCAGCTAGCTAAGGTCTAGTATGCTGCTGTTGAGGCTAATGCGAGAATAATTTTTGAGGATGCGGTATAGATACTTTACGGTAATTGTGGGAGAGTACAAAAAGCTCGCACTACATTTAGCAGGCAACAACGCAGACAAGGCCTTGTCAACCCGCTTCTCCTGACAAAAAATCAGGTTATCAAGTGCGGGCTGGAACGATCAAACCTTTGCCCTGCTTAGCAAGCTAGCTGTTCTATCTAAGAAGAATACTGAAGTTAACGCGATAGAGATATATGGCCAATAACGATTTTAAAGTGCTTCAAATTATTGAAGCTAAAGGCTGGTATGCCTTTGGGAGCACGAAGCAAAGCCAGCACGTTGAGAGATGGGTAAGACCTGTCGTGTGTTGGGTTTTAATAGAAGATAAAAAAAAGCGACGGGTTGTGACAGCTACCGCTAGCTATCAGATCCAGATTGACGACAAAGAAGTCGAGTTTTTTGCCCACGAAAGCGAAATTCAAGATTTGGAGAGTCTCCCGAAGTCTGTCTCGGTATCGGAATTTCTGAAAACAGAAGATTGAGAGAAGGGCAGAAGGAGATAATTTAACAAGTTATTAATTATTCCTTAGTGATTCCTTAAACTTGCTGTCGGATTCTATTGGAATTAGAGGCAGAAGCTCTAGATTGGGGACAGGGGGAAACGAGGACAGGGGGAGAATTTATACTTTTGCCTTGCCTTCTGCATCTTGTCTCCAATGCCTTAAGTAGCCCAAAAAATAAAGAGGCCGGAAGATTGCTGGCAATGCCAACGCGCTTCCGACCTTGCTGAATAACAGGGTATGCATATGTTTTTAAAGTATGGCAGGCAGGCTTTTGAGATATCAAGAGGACTATTGCAATCACCCACTTTTGCTTTTAGGCTGTGTTTGCAAGGTTCATATCATTTTAGACTGAAAATTTGAAAAGTAAGAGGGGGCGAGGGTTACAGGTTAAGGATTCTAGCTATTTATCTGTAGCGGGTGCTACAAAAAATGGTGGCCTTGGCGGACGATCGCACCTTCTCCCTAAATGGTGGGCACTCAAAGCAGAAAGTTCGATCGCCCGCTGTAACCGCTGCGACTTCAAACCCCACTAGCAACAGGTTCAGGCTTCTGCTGCGGCGTCCGCCGCCCCAGCAGGGCCATCCGCACGCCGCCGGCCGGCCCTAAAGTCACCCCTCGGCGTTTGGCCTGTACGGGCTTTTTCTCGGCCAATACAAGGTCGAAATCGCGCAAAATGGTTGCCAGCACGAGTTTCATCTCCAACTGCGCCAGCGCCAAGCCGATACAGCGGCGGCTGCCACCTCCAAAGGGCAAATACTCGTAAGGCGAGAATTGCCTCTCCAAAAACCGTTCCGGTTTAAATTGCAGCGGTTCTGGATACAAATCCTCCCGTCTGTGGGTCAAATAAATCGAGCCGATGACAACCGTGCCCGGTTCGAGTTGATATCCCATCAGTTCCACGGGCGTGAGAACTTCTCGCGAAAACGTCAGCATTGCGACCGGGTAAATTCGCAGCGTCTCCTGACAAACTGCACTAAGGTAAGGTAAGCGGAAAATCTCCATCGGGTCGGGATTTTCCCCCAAACTGTCCAATTCTTGCAGCAACTTCTGGCGCACCGAGGGCAAGTTGTGAATCCAGTAAAACGCCCAAGCTAGGGCCGTTGCTGTGGTTTCGTGGCCTGCAAGCAGCAGCGTCATCAACTCGTCGCGCAATTCTTCATTGGTCATTGGTTGCCCGTTTTCGTCGCGGGCGGCCATCATTAAGCTGAGAATGTCGGTGCGGTTGGCGTCTGGTTGCAGCCTGCGTTCTTCAATTTCGGCATATACCAGATCGTCAAGTTTCTGCTTCCGCTGTTTCATGCGTCCCCAAGGACTCCAAGAGCCCCAATCTTGCTGCATCCAGCCGAAAAACAGCATACTCGATCGCAACGGAGAACCAGTCATATCCACGACTGAGGCAAGTAGGGGCTTGATCTCTTCCAACCGCGGCCCGTCATCCAGGCCGAAGACAGCTTGCAGGATTACCCGCATGGTGACTTCCTGCATCGCGCTGCGGGCCACAAAAGGTCGATCGACCGACCACTTGCTGGCAACATCTTGAGCGATATCGCAAATTAGTTGGCCGTAATTCCGCATCCGTTCCCCGTGAAAAGGTGGCATCAATAATTGGCGCTCGCGTTTGTGCCTTTCTCCTGAGAGGATAAACATGGATTGTTCTCCCACGAGCGGTTTGAGAATACTATTCAGCGTCCCTGGAGCGTGAAACGCGCTGCTATTGAGCATCTCCTGGACAGCTTGCGGGTGGTGGATCATCACCAATGGTTTCCCGTTGTTCACTTGAGCTGTGAAAATGTCGCCGTATTGTTTGGCACATTTATCCATGTATGTCAGCGGATCGCCGATCCATTGAATTAGCTGCACAAAGGGTGGAGCTTTGGGGCCGTTAGGTAGCGTCATAGGAATTACCGGGGTTTGGGTCACAGGACTTAGCAGTATCAACAAATCTCAAAGGATATGAAGGTTTGTTCAATCTCTCCCAACCCTTGTTTTTAAGGGGAGAATTGCGTAAGTCCCATCTCCAATAATTTTAATAGCTTATTCTCGAACGGTGCTCAAAATATCCTCTCCAAGCTCTGTAAAACGAACAGTTTTGATTTGCCAAGGAGCATAACTGGTTAAAGTTTGGCGCACGCCCCCGAACAAACCTAACATTTGACAACTGGACAAATTTTGCAATTTCTGCCGCGAATTTCCGGAGGCTCGCAGATCCACGGTAGCTATTCCGAGGTCGCGATCGATCTTGAGGCGATAACCAGCCAAACCAAGACTATCGAAAATCTGCTGCTTTAACACTTCATTAACCGCCGATGACATTAACTGGTTGTCTGGGCCTGTAACTGTTTCCGGCTTCAGAGTTTGACACAGATTGTCTACCTTATAAACCGTAACGGTGCCAGTATTCTCTGAGACTGGCACACTGCCTAAAACTGAGGCAACAGAGTTAGAGGACTGCGTTAATTGACTCGATCGAGCCTCAATTTGATTTCCCATTAGTTGCAAGTGTGGGAACTGAGGCGCGCTTGCTGGGAATTGCCTCTGGTTTTCGGCCGAGTTAGCTGCATCATAGCTAGAACAACTGCTAGCGCCGGTCAGAATTAATCCAGTCGCTAAATACCCGAACTGTTTGCAGATACGGTTCATAGTTTTTAATACTCAACTAAACGTTAGTGTACCGAAGATGAACTTTGGTGGTAGAAAGCACTTACTCCCTGATTACACTCACTTAGAAGTATTTCTAGGTATCCCTAATGCGGAGATGAAAACAAGTTAAGAGTTCTGGTTAATACGTTCAATTTAGTGTTCGATCAGGCACATAGGGTAATACCCCTCATATGTGCAACCCTGGCGTCTCCGTATCTCAGCAGATAAAGCTAGCGACCTAGAGCGTAAGTGATACCAAATACCGTGTCCGTGGTCTGATGTACCGTTGCAATTCGAGCCATCCCAATGTCTGAGACCAAGAGCCTCTTTCCGGTTTGCGACAGCCTGAGTTGGATTAGTAGTAATGACAACATAATTCAGACTGGCGGGCGCATTTTAAGCTCGCCTTCGGAGCGCTTTTTTAACAGCGCCGAAATCGCCGTTAGAGGGAATGTGCAAGTCGCGAACAATATCAAAACTTACGAATCAAGAGCAAAGAAACCGGGTTTTTTAACCAGGCATAAGAGCTGCAACGAAGTGTTTTCGTAAAAAAAACTGCTTTCTGGTCAAGTCGTGAATCACATAATTCCCCAGTCAGCCGATCTGTAACGAACAGGCGTGTCAAGGGTGTTATCGCAGCGTTCGCTGATTTTGTGCCAAATCTCATAAAACACAGTGAAAAAATCATGAAACAGCAATTATTGACAAAAGTTTTGGTGGCAACCGCGATCGCCCTTAGCGGCCTGACGGTTGCTTCTCAACCGAGTTACGGTCGGCGAGCACAGGGGGAAAGTGGATTTTGGTGCAGTACCTCGACCGGTGCGCCGGTGACGGTGTACCAAAACGCTCAAGGTGCCGTAGAGCCTTGGATTGAGTGGACTTCCGATTATTTCTCCGGTTCTGGGTACGATCCGGCAACTCGGTGTCAATTAGTGAGTCAACGCCTCGAAACCTATCGCCGCCGACGAATGCTTAAGTACATTACTGCAGGCCAGATGAACGGCCAGAACGTCATCTGCACGGCGAATCAAGTCAATGGGCTGTGTCAAAATTTGATTTATACCCTCCGACCCGGCCAAGACCCGATCGGCTCTTTGTATAATTTGTTGGCTTGGCGCCAAGGATATGTCGGGATGCCGTCTTTTGATGAAACCAGTAAAATTCCTTACATTGATGTCAGCGAAAAGCTAGGGGAAAACACTGCCGATGGGGCGCAACTGCCCCCTTTTCCTCACCGTTCGGACAGCCTTAAAGATTGGCAAATTTTCCTCCATCCCATCACCAATTCCCAGGATTGAGGTCGAAAAGTTGGCGCGTCAAACAGCGGTACGCATCCCGACGGGAATATCTTCTGGTTCTGGGACGATCGTCCGGCAGCAGGGCCAAACCTGTACGGTGCTGACTAACTAGCACGTTGTGGCGATCGGACAATGGTCACCGACGACGGTCTCCTCCACCCACTGCTAGGAGTTCTGAGGCGGCTGGGCAATAGCGATCTGGCGATCGTTCAGTTTCGCAGCGCCAGCGAGTATAAAATAGCACTATTCAGCTTTGAGCGAGGAGCGGTGTCTGAGCCAGTGTTGGCAGCCGACTTTCCTGCGGGTGCTGAGGTTGGGGCTTGGGCGGTGACGCGGGCTTCGTTTCGGTGCTGCTACCGAAATCTTTGCCTCAAGGTTATATTGCGCTATACAAATGAGGTTAAAATCGGTACGAGTGGCGGCCCGATTTTTAATGCCAAAGGTTTCTTGGTTGGGATTAACGGTAGGGGCAAGTATCGAGAGCCAAATTTTGGCGTCTATGCTTTTGAAGATGGAAGTGAACCAACAGCGGAATTATTGGAGAAAATGGTTAAATCCAGTTGGGGAATTCCGATTAGTATATATTTGCAGTTCGCCTCGTTTCATCTAGGGAGTTATCGATGAATGTGTGGAGTTTGCGGTTTGACGCGCTGACAATCATCTTGACAGGCGCATTAACAGTGACGGCCTTTGTCAGCCAACAATATGCTGCCTGTGCCAAAACAGCAGAAGAAATTGCCCAGCTAGCGACGTTGACAACGGTGGAAGTCAACAATACGCTGGGTTTTTTGGCTAGTGGATCGGGAGTAATTATTGCCAAACAGGGTAATATTTACACTGTTCTGACAGCTAATCATGTGGTGGCAAGCCTCGCTCAAAAATACAGCATTCGCACTCATTTAGAGAAGGATTATGCTGCAATTAGAATACAGCGACTACCGAAAGATGACAGGGATATAGACTTGGCTTTGATACAGTTTCAGAGCCGAGAACAGTATCCAGTAGCACCAATGGGCGAGTCAGAACGTGCTGTTGTCGGTTCTGCTATTTACGTTTCTGGCTATCCGCTGCCTATTTCGGGATTTGAACGAAAACTTGAGTTTACTGCTGGTATCATCTCTTCTCGCTTGGGCAGCGCCTCATCGGGGTATCGTCTGCGCTACCAAGCTGTAACCAGGCGCGGGATGAGCGGCGGGCCTGTATTTGATGCTGATGGCAGGGTGGTAGGAATTCACGGCCAGGGGGATACTGTTGGTACAATTAGAAGTCAGTGGAACGGTCAGATTGAGGAGATAAAAACGGGGTTGAACGCGGCAATCCCGATCGATGCTTTTAGGGAGTTGCTATCACAAAATAAGCATAACGGCTTTGATATTCTCAGCAATCTTTCTATCAGCAGCGCATCTGGTCAAAACCAGCCGAGTTTGGGTTATGGAGGATTTGTGTGCGATACCTCGACGGGCGAGCCGGTAACTGTGTATCAAAATCCGCAAGGGTTCCGGGAGCCTTGGATTCGCTGGAATTCTAATTTCTTTTCTAGTTCGGGCTACGATCCTCTAACTCGCTGCCAACAAGTGACTCAGCGCCTTGAAAATTATAACCGAAATAAACAGCTAAATTATGTCACGGTGGGTATTGTAAATAACCAGAAAGCGATTTGCACGACTAGCCGCGTTAATGGGCCTTGCGAAGGTTTGATCTACACGCTGCGCCGCGATCAAGATCCGACTCCTGCACTTAGCAGTTTTTTTGTTTGGCTGGGGAATCAAAAGGCTGTGCCTTCTCTTTCTGAAAGCGGTACTGCGCTTTATATCGATGTCCGGGAACGGCTGGAACAATTTTAGATTTGGGATTTGAGATGGATTAGTAATGGGTAAACACAGAACCCCAACTTTTTTAATAAGTCGGGGTTCTCAAATAACTACTTATTAGCTTAAAAATGGAGATATTTTACTTATTTATCACTGACATAATAGAACTCATGATTTTTTGGAACACGGAAGCTATAAAATTACTGTTACATTAATCCAATCTAAATTTTTCAGGTATAAAGCATGACTGCAACTACGCCGAAGGCAACGTCAGCAATTCCCAGTTTTTGCGAAGGAATCCAGTATTTCTCCGAGAGTGTGCCGGGTTTTGAGACTTACGGGAAAGCACCTGCGATCGCCGAGGGTACTGGGGCAATTGCCGATCCTGCCGATCCCGTCGCCGTCTTTCAAACGATGCTGGGAGCAGACGCCCTGCGCTACCTGACGCTGCAAGTTACCGCCAGCAAGGCATCGGGACATCCAGGGGGTTTCGCTAGCCAAGCTGAGGCTTATGCCGCTTTGGTGATGCTCGGACACAAGAACATTGTCACCGAAGTCGGCCATCACGCGCCAGGATTTTACAGCGCCATGTTTCTCGATCGATCTTTGGAGGATATGGGAATTGTTAACGTGCAGCAAGTGCGCGATAAATTCCGAGAAAAAGACGGTTTGTTAGGACATCTTTCCGGTTTCATTCCCGGTCTTTTAGCACCGGCCGGTCCCCTCGGACAAGGGCAGCATTTCGCAATGGCTGGAGCGCTTTTGCACCGCGAAAAACTGTTTGCTTTCACAATGGGCGACGGTGGCATGGGCGAACCCTATCCGATGAGCAGCATGGCGCATTTCCACACTGCTTATCCCAGCGTTACTAACTTTTTGCCTGTGTTGGTTTGGAACGGATATTCTCAGGAACATCACAGCATGGTTTCGACTAAAACTAATGCTGAAATGATTGCTTATTGGCAAGGCAACGGTTTTGAAGAAGTTATCTTAGTTGATGCTAAGGAATTTGACGATAAAAATCAACCGGAAGATTATGTTGACAGCACTGCTTTTTCGCTCGAACAGCGCATGGCATTTACCAAAGCTGTTTTACAAGGAGTTGACAAAGCGGCAAAATCTGCTCTCGGCGGCAAATTAACTGTGTTTATTATCAAACAGTTGAAAGGTGCCGGCGTCCACGCGCGCGGAGCAAAATCTCACAACCTTTATCCGAAAGATACGCTGGATGCTCCGCACATTATCAGTGCTTTAAAAGAGCGCGCTTTGACTGCTGCTGCTTGGGAGTTGGTGCGGACAAATTGCGAGCGTGCGGGCGGCGGGCCTGCGGCGAAAACAGTGGTTACTGAGTTTACATTGCCGCTGGCAGATTTAGGCGAATTGCCTTTGGAAGAATTTGCAGTTGGGGGAGAACCGAAGATTTCGACCACAGCAATGGGGGTTTTGGTAGGGAAAGTTGGCGAGCGCGATCGTACTTTTATTGTCACTAATGCTGACGGCAATGAAGCATCGGCAATTGCCAATATCAACCAAGCTCTTAAGATTATTCACCCGACGACAGATGACCTGTACAATCAATCGCCAAACGGTCAAGTTTACGAACCTTTGAGCGAAGATGCTTGCGCTGGTTTAGCCGTAGGTTTATCGCTATTTGGAGCGCGGAGTTTGTGGTGTTCCTACGAATCTTTTGCCATCAACGGTTTACCAATTTGGCAAACTGTAACCCAAGCAATGGCAGAATTGCGCCGTCCAGCTCCGGCAACTGTCACCTTATTTACAGCGGGCGCATTGGAACAAGGCCGCAACGGTTGGACGCACCAGCGGCCGGAAATTGAGGCTTATTTTGCGGCGATGATGCGGAACGGAAATGTGTTTCCTTTGTTTCCACCGGATGCTAACAGCATTCAAGCTTGTTACGAGTGGGCTTTGGCTGCTAAAAATAAGGGAGTTGTGATTACTGCGAGCAAGTCGCCACTGCCAATTCGCACTACTTTTGAACAGACTCGCCAAGGTTTGCAAGACGGTGCAATAGTGCTGCACGAAGTCGATTCCCCGCAAGCTCCCCACAATCAAGGGGGGAGCAAGAAAGTTGTGTTTGCAGTTGTCGGCGACATGACGTTAATGCCAGTGTTTGAAGCGGCGGCATTTTTGGAAACAGAAGGGATTGGAGTGCGGATTGTTTCTATTGTGAATCCCCGGCGTTTGTATCGTGCTAGCGATGTTGCTTGGGATACTTGTTCGGAAGCTGACGGCGGCTTTTTGAGCGATGAGAAATTTGCTGAATTGTTTGGCGGAGATGCCTTGATTGGCGTGACAGGCGGTGCTTCTGGGATGTTGGAACCTGTGATGCTCCGCAGCAATTGCAAGCGGGATACTTTCGCTTGGAAGCGGGGGGAAACTACTGCTAGTGCTGGTCAGTTGATGGCGTTTAATGGGTTGACTGCTGAGGCGTTGACTAAAAGAGCGATCGAGCTAGTTCATTAAGCTAGAATGTGAGTGAATGCCCCTGCCTGGTTTGTGCTGGGTAGGGGCTAGTAATATTCAAGTAGGATTGTGATACCTATGACAGCAAAAATTTTAGAAGAAATAGGTACGCTTGCAGAACAGCGATTGATTCTCCCCGGTTATTATACTTGGGAGCAATTTGAGGCTATCGAATCTTTGATGGCAGACTCTTCTGGTTTGCGGATAACTTATCTTGATGGGTGGATCGAGTTTATGACACTGGGCGAAGCACATGAGACAATCAGTTGTATTCTTAATTTTTTGCTACAACTCTACTTTTGTGAAATGGGAATTGAATATATTCCTGTAGGTAGTGCGACTCGCAGAGACCGGGCAAGAGATGTATCATTTGAACCAGATGAGTCTTATTATATAGGTTCAAGAAAAGAGCATCCCGATCTAGCCGTGGAGGTAACAATGACTAGCGGTAGCACCAATAAACTAGCTAAATATCTGCGACTTCGCATTCCAGAAGTTTGGTTTTGGGAGAATAATCGGCTTTCTGTTTATGGGCTGCGCGAGGATAATTATGAGCAAGTTTCAAGAAGTGAGTTGCTGCCGGAATTGGATTTAGAATTGTTGGTAGGTTGCGTTTTAAGGCCTTCAAGGATTGAGGCAAAAACGGAGTTTATTCAGGGAATTAGGCAACAGTAATTTGGTCGATTAATAAAACTTACGCAACAAATTGCTTGATCTGCTATAATTGCAGGGTTAAACACTGACTTTTTGTCAAGCGTAACGCAACACTGTAGAATAGCTAAGTATTCCTATTCTACATAAATGGTTATACATAACAAAATTTAACACACCTTGAACTATGTCCCTGCAAGATGAAATTGACAAAACAAGGCAAGAAATTCGGACTGATGGCTACTCAATGTCTATTGGGGAGTGGATCAGCCTTTATGAGAGGAGTGAGATTGATATTCATCCAAATTTTCAGAGGTTTTTTCGTTGGTCTGATCATCAAAAATCAACCTTCATAGAATCAATTTTACTAGGTATACCTATTCCACCAATCTTTGTTAGCCAAAGAGATGATGGTGTTTGGGATGTTGTAGATGGTGTTCAGAGACTATCAACAATATATGAATTTGTCGGTCTTTTGAAAAAAGATGAATCAGAAAAAGATGAATCAGAAAAAAATGAATCAGACAATAATGGATATCCAGTAGCCTTACAAAAAACTACATATTTAGCTTCTTTAGAAGGTAAAAAATGGGACGATCCAAACGATAAAGATAATTCTTTCACTCAAGCACAGCGTTTATTGATTAAACGCTCAAAAATTGCTGTCAA
Organism: Microcoleus sp. MON2_D5; assembly: GCF_036701905.1. Taxonomy (NCBI): domain Bacteria; kingdom Bacillati; phylum Cyanobacteriota; class Cyanophyceae; order Oscillatoriales; family Microcoleaceae; genus Microcoleus; species Microcoleus sp. MON2_D5. The sequence goes on along the minus strand of NZ_JAUBRM010000037.1, from coordinate 22,345 downwards.
TATTGTTGAAAAAGAAAGCGATGAAATGATTAAATATGAGTTGTTTCAACGACTAAACACAGGCGGTTCAATTGCTACACATCAAGAAGTGAGAAATTGCATTCTTTTGATGTTGAATAAAGATTTATATCAATTGATGCGAGCGTTGGCAGATTATGAACCCTTCAAAAAATGTACAGCTTTAAGCGATAGGCTCTATGAAGAACAGTATGATATAGAATTAGTATTACGTTTCATACTTCTATTTGACAAGGATGAGGAAAACATTAAAAAGTTGGGTCGTGATGTTCACGTTTTCCTAACAGAAAAAATGCGCGAAATGGCTTCTGATAAAGATTTAGATTATCACCATATAGAAACCGCATTCAAAACAACATTCGATCTTCTTAATGAAATTACAAGTGATGATAGTTTCAAGAAATATAAATGTGAACAAGATAGGTTCCTTGGTGGTTTTTCATTATCGGCTTACGAAGTGGTAGCATTGGGAATCGGATATAACTATAAAAATCTACCTCAGAGAAACCTGATATCTGATAAGATAAAAGGTATTTGGTCACATCCGACTTATCAAAAATGGTCAGGAGGAGGGTTGAATGCTGCAAGACGTTTACCTTACCTGATTCCGCTTGGTAGAGAAGTATTTTCCCCCTAATGAGTATCCGAACTGCTGAAGAATTAAGTGATAAACTTTCAAATGATCTTGCTTGGCGAAAGAAGGAACTTTCAGAAGTCAAATCCTTGGTAGAAGCGAGAAATGTTTCTCCTCCAAGGCATAATGCGTCGATTCGGAGTGGAATATGTATTCTCTATGCCCATTGGGAAGGTTTTGTCAAATTAGCATCAAATAGTTACCTAGAGTATGTTGCGATGCAAAAGCTTCGCTACGATCAGCTTAGTAGCAATTTTCTAGCTCTGGCAATGAAGACAAAATTGAACGAAGCTAGAGATACAAATAAACCCTCATTATATATACCTGTTTGTGATTTCTTCCTTTCTAACTTACATACTAAATGCTCTTTGCCATACAAAGACAAAGATGCAATTTCGACTGCATCCAATCTGTCTTCTGACATTTTGAAAGAAATAACTTATACTCTGGGAATAGACTATTCATTCTACTCTACTAAGTCGGTATTAATCGATATTAAGCTTTTGAAAACAAGAAATGAAATTGCACATGGTAACTATTTGACCGTTGACACAGAAGAGTATATAGAGTTACATACAGCAATTATGGGAATGCTTGATATATTCAGCAATCAGATTCAAAATGCTGCTGTTAATCAGGATTTTATGCGAAATTTACCTTAGATAAGTTATTTTTTTATAGTGGTTTGAAGCTTAGTCGCTGATGTACAATCGCCAAGGCCCGCATTTAGTTGATTTCACATTGAATTACCGATACAACCAGATGTACGCTCGACCATAAGGGCATACTTGAGCCGACACCGACAACCATTAGCTCTCACAAACAATGTTTGTGGGATCGGCTCCAAGGATTTGTTAGACTGGTAGGTGTAAAGTTACTAAGCTCAAAAATATGAAAACTTATAGCTTTTATATGAAATCTTTTAGAATCGGAATTATTCCTATCTCTCTGCTCTTCATCTGTGTGAATCAGCGTCCATCCCTTGTCATCTCCGGTTAATAAATTCTCTTTTTTTAACCGCAGGTAGAGGCAGATAAACACAGATTAACGCAGATGAATTATCTCTATTCCGGTTGCACCGTCCGTGATTTTTGACTGTTGACTAGATTTGAAGCCCGACGATGCTACCGGATTTTATCTGCTCCGATTCTAGAGCTATACCTGCAGCTTTAACCTAATGCTGAGGGGAGAAATTTTTCCTGTTTTACTGTTAAATAAGTTGGCTTTGTTAGCTGCGAATTTAGCGATAGTGCTAGAAGTTTTGCTGTGGCGGAATATCAAAGTTTTGTGAATAAATTTGTCTTAATTTTATTCATTTTTTCCCCGCAAGCCATCAACCAAAAACTCATCATCGATCGATCGCCCGCAGCTACAAACTCATCCCGCGAAACCAGATAGCTTTCTATTTCCGACTCGGAAATCAACCCTTGTTTGACCATTTGCAAAATAGGCCCGGAGTCCAGCAAAGGTTCAAACGCTTCAATTCCTATTATATCGCTGTGGCTGACAACCGCTTCTAAATCAACGCTACCAAACCCAGCTTCTTTGAGAATGCGGCACAGATTTCGCCCGACGCATAAATTGCCGCCCCGCGATGCTATCACCTGCTTGAATTTCTCGCGGACAATCTCGACTGACCAAGGCGGATTTGTCAGCCAAAACAGATCCGCATCGTTATCAATAATTACCAGTTTGCCGCCCGGTTTCAAGATGCGGAATATTTCTCTAGCTGCGGCGACGGGATCGGGAAGGTGAACGAACAGCAAACGGGCGATCGCAAAGTCCAACGTGTTATCATCCAAACCAGTATCCGCCACCGATGCTTGAATGCGATTTACTCGATCGCCCCCTTTGTCCTGCAAATATGCTACTGCTTTTTCGTGCAGTACCGGGTCGATTTCTACCGCTGTTACCGAACTGTTTGGCAGCAATTCTAACAGTTTTTCAGTGAAAAATCCCGGCCCGCTACCCGCTTCCAAAACATTCATCCCGTCAGCTAAACCGAACCAAGTTAAATTGCGCGCCTCCTTTTCCCAACTGAGGAGAACTTGACCTTTTAACCGCTGGATTTCTGCGTCAAGTTCCAGATTGTACGTGCTGGCTTGATACGAACCTTCTGCTGCCATAAAATCATCCTTTTTCCTACTGGGACACCTAGATTATAATAGAACTGCGCTTTAGCGCAATTCTCGTTGCGGACATCCCCAACGCCAGTTGGCGGACAGATGCAGGACGGGAGCCAGGTAATTCCTCTATTGTAAGAAGATGACCGAGACGATTTTAGATTTGGGATTTTGAATGAGAATTTCAGCGGTTTAAAGCCCCTAGTTTCAACTAGGTCACAAATCGAAAATCGTAAATTCCAAATCTAAAATGGGTTGACGGATTACCTAAACTGACGATGTTGTGTGGTAACGAATCAATTATGCCCCAGACTTTACCTCAACCAGAGAAACGAACATTTTTAGTCGTGGATGACCATGCGATGGTGTTAGGTGGCACGCTTAACATTCTGAAGCAAGAATATCCAGAGGCAGACATTCTGACGGCTCCGACGGCTCAGGCAGCCCTTCAGCAAATAGCGCAGACGACCCCGGATTTGGTGATTGTGGATCTGGTGATGCCAGAGACGAGCGGCGAAACAGCTCAAGCGAATTCAGGGCTTCAACTCCTCAAAACCTTGATGGAGCAGTATCCGAGTCTAAATATTGTGGTGCAGAGTGCCCATGTTCGGACTTTAGTTTGGCTGAAACCGTCGATCGACAATCACATGGGTGGCTTCACAGTTGTCGATAAGAGCCAGCCGATGAAAGACTTGCTAGCAATGGTTGATTGGGCGCTGCACGAGCGGATTTATACACCCAGAGAGATCCGCAACGGGCTGCAACTCAAACCCGCCTGGATGCAGGTGTTGCAATTTGCTTTTCAAGAGAGCTTACAGGATACTGCGATCGCCAAACGGATGAATGTTTCTGAACGCACTGTGCAGCATTACTGGACTAAGATTCGAGATGTGCTAGAGGTGTATCCTGATGATGAGAAGAATCTGCGGATTCAAACGGAAGTGCGAGCTAGGGAACAAGGATTGATTGATTAGTGGTATCAAGTCTGGTTAATTACTTATAAATCCTGTAGGGGCATCGGGTATCGGGCATCGGGCATCGGGCATCGGGCATCGGCCAAACAGTCGTACAAAAGTATGATAACTATTCAACCGGACATTATTATGAAGCCCGATCGATGGCAAGCAGTGAAAGCGGGCGTCACGACTTGGGGACGAGGAGCGCTTCCAGGGGTGATGGTGATTGGCGCTGTGATGATGGCTCGATTGACCGGTGCGCTTCAGTTTTTGGAGTTGGTGACGTTCGATCGATTTCTGCTGCTGCGTCCCCCTGAGCCAATGGATGAAAGGATTGTAATCGTAAGTATCACCGAGGAAGATATTCAACGCGCCAAAACTTATCCGATTCCCGATCGTGAAATTGCTGAACTTGTCAAATCTTTGCAGACGTATCAACCGATCGCGATCGGGCTGGATATTGTACGCGATATTCCGGTTGAGCCGGGTAATGCTGAACTAACATCGGTGTTTCGCAGCAGCAAGAGTACGATCGGAGTGGAGATTGCCCTGCCCGATCGCAGTGGCTTTACCGTGGCACCTCCGCCCGCGCTGCCACCGGAACAGGTTGGCTTTGCAGATGCCGTTCTCGATGCGGATGGCTACCAGCGCCGCAGTTTGTTGGGCGCTCACAACCCCCAGCAGGAATACCGTTTTTCGTTGGCGATCCGGCTGGCGGAACGCTATTTAGCAGCCCGAGGAATTAAGTTGGGCAATGGAATTCGCGATCCAGACGCGATGCGCTTTGACAGCATTGAATTGACCAGAGTGCAGTCAAACTCTGGCGGATATGTGGGGGCGGATGCAGGCGGCAACCAGATTTTGCTGAATGTTCGCAGCGGGAAAATGCCGTTTCGCGTGCTTTCTCTCTCGCAAATCAAATCGGGAAAGGTCAACCCGGATTGGATTCGAGGCAGGATTGTGCTGATTGGGATGATGTCTTTTAGCGCGAAGGATTTGGCAAGTTCAGGTGCGATCGTTGGCATCAATCCGGGACGGATTTACGGAGTCGAAATCCAGGCGCACGCCACTAGCCAGCTCGTTAGTGCGGTGCTCGATCGCCGATCGTTGCTTCGGGTTTCGGCAGACGCATGGGAATATCTCTGGATTGTGGCATGGGGACTTTTGGGGATAAGTCTGGGACGGTTTTTGCGATCGCCCTGGAAAATTTTGTTGGGGCTCTTAGTCGCCAGTGTCAGCTCGATCGCGCTCTGTTACTGGCTGATTCTTTTGGGATGGTGGGTGCCGATCGTACCTGTATTGTTGGTGCTGGTGTTGAATGGGGCTGGCTTGATGGCAGCGTTATTTTATCGCCACGAACAGGAACTCCGACTGCGGTTGGAGGAACGTCAGTTTGCGATCGAGCAGACCTTTAATGCAATTCATAGCGGCCCGTTACAAACATTGGTTGGGATTTTGAGAACTGCTCAAGAACAAGCCACACCGCCGTTATTTCTACCGGAGTTGCAACGCTTGAATGAAGAATTGCGGGCAGTTTACGGCTCTGTGCAACGAGACGCGATCGCGGATGAACCGCATCTCCGCATGGGGAGTGCGATCGAATTGGCCCTGCAGGCTCCATTGCATGAATTGCTCTACAAGGTCTATTCCAACACGCTCGAACAAGAATTGCCCTACCTCAAAACCATCAAATTCAAAATTGTGCAGTTCGATCCCTTGAACACCTCGCATCTGCGGTTGGAACACAAGCGAGCACTCTGCCGCTTTCTGGAAGAAGCGCTCTGCAATGTCGGGAAACACGCGATCGAAGCCACTCGCTTGACTGTAATTTGCACTCAGGAAGGCGATCGGCAGGTGATTCGGGTGGCGGATAATGGTAGGGGGAAACAGTCTCAGTCAGAAACGCTTAGCTTGGCTGCAAGGGAGCGAGAGAGGGAAATAACCGAAGATCCAAACCCTAAACTTCAACCTTCAGGATTAGGAACCCAGCTTGCAAAGAACTTAGCCAAACAGTTAGGCGGAGCATTTCGGCGCTACCCGAATCAACCGAAGGGGACAGTGTGCGAGTTAACCTGGCCAGCAAAACGGCGGTGGTTCTGGTGATTGGTGTGGCTCACGCTTGTTATATCGGAGCTAATTGAGATGAGATATTGCACCATTTTCAATAAGGCGTTTATGAACGGGCATCCTGCCCGTTCCACAAGAAATTCACTCTTTGTGGAACGGGCATCTTGCCCGTTCTTGAGAATGGTCCAAGAGCTTAGATATAACGATCGACAACACGGCAACTCTGGATAGGGCAATGCCCATTAGTGTCAACTTAAGCTGTCAGTCCACCCAGTCCTCCCGCCCACCCAGCAGTCCGCCAGGGAATGAATTCCCTGTCTCAGAGCGAAAGTCCTCTCAAAGAGGACTGAAGAACTCATTAGTCGTCTTCAGACGACTTTCGCTTTGAGGCAGGGGTTTAAACCCCTGCCGGACTGCCGGACTGAGGGTTTGCCCTTAAGCTGATACCAATATCTTTGCACCTTCCCGCAAACGAAGCTTGCGGAAAGTCCTCTATTGTGTTTGTGTATTCGTGATTACTCTAGAAGATAGTTACAGATGAGGATTCAGATGATGACTCACGAGTTGAAGCGTCGAACCGTTTACTCTGCCGGCATTGCGAGTTTAATGCTGAGTGTTTCGTTCTGGATCGCTCCTGTAGCGCTGGCAAAATATACTCCTCCTGAAAACCCTTCTAAACCGAAAGACACCGGGACGAATACCACTCGCGGCGGCAGTTGCGAAGCTAATTCATCGGCGAGATTGACTGTCTTGGTGCCGTTTAGCCATGTGGGAGAGACGATTTCTGGGCATCCGACCTTTACCTGGTTTGTACCCGATCGCACTCCTCGTCCGCTGCAATTGAGGCTCTTTACTCGCACGGGACAACTGCTCTACAGAACCGAGATGCAGAGTCAGCAAGGGATTATGTCGGTTGCTTTGCCCTCAAATCTGCCCCAACTGTCGATCGGGCAATCCTATCAGTGGCAAGTGGTGTTGGTCTGCGATCCGATGGTTCCTTCGAGGAATGTGGTGGCGACGGGAGAAATCCAAGTAGTCCAGCCTGCGGCGTCGTTGCAGTCTCAACTTGCAGCCGCCCAAACTCCCCAGCAGCGGATCGACCTGTATGCGGGGGCGGGGCTGTGGTATGACGCGATCGCAGAAGCGCGCAAAGCCTCTGAGACTTCTCAAAGCCAAGCGGCGGTGCTGGAACTGCTAGATTCTCTCGCTAGTTCGGAAGCCGAACCTTTGAAAGATTGGAGCGATCGATTGAAGCAGATTAGAGCGATCGAACAACAACGCCAAGGACAGCGCTAAGCCTCGCACTCCAAAGACTAAATCCTATGAAATCTTTCTCGCTAAAACTGCTTAAATCCCGCGATCGTAAAGTGCGATCGGGCTTCCTCTTTCCCCTCGCCTTTTGCCTGTTGTCTGTTGCCTTTTACATTCCTCGGCACTCTCAACTCCCGGTTGTTGCTCAGGTGATCGATGCCCGTCAAGCAGAGGGCGATCGGCTCTTGCTGCAGGGCAACCAACAGTATCAGACCGGCCAATTCCCAGCAGCGTTGAATTCCTGGCAACAGGCACTGCAAATTTATCGCGCCCTCAAAAACCGTCCAAGAGAGGGTGGGGCACTGCACAATTTGGGACTCGCTTACCTCTCTTTGGGCAACTATGCCAAAGCCATTGAGTATTGGGAGCAAAGGTTAGTCATCGCCCGCGAAATTAAAAACCGCCGAGGGGAAGGGGCAGCACTGGGCAATTTGGGAGATACTTACCGCTCTCTGGGCAACTATGCCAAAGCCATTGAGTATACACAGCAGAGTTTAACCATCTTCCGCGAAATTAAAAACCGCCGAGGGGAGGGTGGAGCACTGAGCAATTTGGGAGGCGCTTACATTTCTCTGGGCAACTATGCCAAAGGCATTGAGTATATACAGCAGAGTTTAACCATCTTCCGCGAATTTAAAGACCGCCACCTGGAGGGTGGGGCACTGGCCAATTTGGGAGTCGCTTACGTCTATTGGGGCAACTCGGCCAAAGCCATTGAGTATACACAGCAGAGTTTAGCCATCGCCCGCGAAATTAAAGACCGCCGAGGGGAGGGTGGGGCACTGGGCAATTTGGGAATCGCTTACCACTCTCTGGGCAACTATGCCAAAGCCATTGAGTATACACAGCAACATTTAGCCATCGCCCGCGAAATTAAAAACCGCCAGGGGGAAGGTATGGCGCTCAACAACCTCGGAGCAGCATTCTTAAAGGCTGGCAACCTGATAGAAGCTGAGAAAATGCTCCTCAATGGGATTCAAGTTTGGGAATCAATGCGTCAAATGCTCGGCTCCAACGACGCGAATAAAGTCTCCATCTTTGAAGGACAAGCTCGCACCTATCGCCATCTGCAACAAGTCCGGGTGACTCAGAATAACCCCAATGCAGCCTTAGAAATTGCCGAACGGGGACGTGCTCGTGCCTTTGTCGATCTACTCACACAACGCTTATCAACTGGTGATGCCAATCCGGTCATCGCCTCTGCTCCCAACCAGGATCAAATCCGCCAAATCGCCAAAGCACAGAACGCCACTTTGGTGCAGTATTCCATCATCTACGACCAATTCCAGATTCAGGGCAAACAAGTATGGCTAGAATCCGCGCTTTACATTTGGGTGATTCAACCCACGGGCGAGATCGCGTTTCGCGAGGTAGACCTCAAACCCCTGTGGCAGAATCACACCGCCTCTCTAGACAGCTTAATCGTTGGCAATCAAGAATTCCTGGCTGTCCGCAGTCGCAGCAGCACTGGTTTTACCCAACCCCAACCCGACTTACCGACGCTGCATCAACTGCTGATCGATCCGATTGCCAGCCTCTTACCCAAAGATCCCGATGCCCGCGTCATTTTCATTCCCCAAGAGTCACTGTTCCAGGTGCCCTTTCCCGCCCTGCAAGATGCCAGCGGCACTTACTTAATCGAAAAACACACCATTCTTACCGCCCCTTCGATTCAAGTATTGGATTTGACTCGACAACAACGACAGAAGCTAGCACAGAAGCAATCCAACAGCGGCAGGGCTCTAGTATTGGGCAATCCCACGATGCCGAGCGTGTCTCCCTCTCCAGGAGAACCCAAACGGCAATTGTCTCCTCTACCAGGGGCTGAAGCCGAAGCTAGAGCGATCGCCCCTCTGCTCAATACCCAAGCCATCACAGGCGCACAAGGGACAAAAGCTGCGATCGTTCAAAAAATGCCCCAAGCATCAATTATTCACTTGGCAACGCATGGATTGCTGGATAATGTGCGCGGATTGGCAAGTGCGATCGCCCTGGCTCCTTCTGGTAGCGATGACGGCTTATTGACTGCTGAAGAGATTTTCGATATGAAACTGCAAGCAAACTTAGTCGTTTTGAGTGCTTGCAACACTGGAGAAGGCAGAATTACCGGGGATGGGGTGATTGGTTTGTCGCGCGCTTTGATTTCGGCAGGAGTGCCGAGTGTAATTGTTTCTTTATGGGCGGTTCCCGATGCGCCGACATCGGAATTGATGCAGGTATTTTATCAAAACTTGCAAAATAATCCCGACAAAGCACAGGCACTTCGGCAGGCAATGTTAACCACGATGAAAACTCATCCTCAGCCGCGAAATTGGGCAGCGTTCACGTTAATTGGGGAGGCCCAGTAAGTTTTTATTAATAGCGAATTGGCTCAATGTTTTTCTCCTAATTTTTATCCTAAATTATATCAATTCCGGTTGTACCGGAATGATAGAGGAGGCGGCAGTGCGGTTTCCCTACCCAAAATAACATTGTAGGGAAACGGCACTGCCGTCTCCTTTTCGGATACTAATAATTCCCATGCAATCGGAAACGATCTTTATTCTTTAGTCGGCGCAGGCAGACTTTGTTTGTGTAGACGCGGTTTCAACCGCCGAGTTATCTGTGCGTCTCAATCTCAAAACTGATGGCAGTGAACCATCTACTCTACATATTCACATACATTGCACTTTCCCGCAATCTATTTTGCACCCGGTACTTCATCAAGTCTGTGGGTAGAACGAATGATTTTCCCATCTGGGTTGCTTAAGATTTAAGTCAAGTGTTAAGAGGATTTTTTTATGGCTTTACAAGCCTATCCCTCAGAATCTCGACGATTAATGGGCGACAATACATCCGAATTTGTTACTTTGTCGATCGGGGTAAAAACTTTACGACTCATTTAGGATTGCTCTATCAACTGTCAACTGTCAACTATCAACTAAGAGGGCGGGCTTTTTTGGCACCGCCCCTACCACAGGTCAACTGTCAACTGTCAACTTACTGCGTAACTTTATGAATGCAGAATTAGCTACAAACATTCTAGATAACCTAGTACAGGAAAAGAGAGGCGAACCCTTGAACCGCTTACAGCGAGCAATTATTCAAGGAGTGTTAGATGGTTTGACATACCAAGAAATCAAGAATAATTATGCGATCGCGCGGAACTATCAAATATGCTACTTAGCGCGATACGTTGCTTATCATTTGTGGAAATTGCTGACAGAGGTATTGAAAGATGCAGGAATTATCGACCCGGACGAAAGAGTCCGCAACAAAAATTTGTGGGAGTCCGCGATGAGAGTGGCACAGCAAAGCGTGCAGTCGGAATCTGTACAAAAAAGTCAACCCCCCGTACCGCCAGATCCGATGCTGGACAGAAAACTGCGAATGCGTTACCGAATTACCGAACATTTGGTAAGTACCGAGTTTAGCGATACTTATCTTGCGGGAGATGAAGATTTGCCCGATCGCCCTTTATGTGCAGTCAAACGTTGGAAAAGTCAGTCGATCGAAACAACCAAGTTGTTCGAGCGGGAAGCGCGAGTATTGTGAAAATTGGGCAAGCACGATCGCATACCGGAACTGTTAGCTCGCTCTCAGGAAGAGCGATATTTCTATTTGATAGTTGAATTCATTTATATCTGAAAGAGGACTAATGAATTATATTCTTCAGTCCTCTTTTAGAGGACTTGTGCTATGAGACAGGGAATTAATTCCCTGGCGGACTGTGGAATGAATCTTTGTTCGCGCTCGCGTCTCAATCTCAAAACTGATGGAAGTGAACCATCTACTCTACATATTCACATACTTTGCACTTTCCCGCAATCTATTTTGCACCCGGTACTTCATGAAGTCTGTGGGTAGAACGAATGATTTTTCCATTTGGGCTGCTTAAGATTTAACTAAAGAATGAATCGAAACATCGGGGTTTTTAAATTATGTTAGACATCAAAACCAATCCTAACGATCGCCTTTATTTAAATCAACAGCCAAACGATCTCGCCACATCAATATTTCCGGCTAACAGCGACTTGCTCAACGGAGCGATCGAGCCATTGAATATTCCTGGTTATAGTGCTGAATCTAGCTTGATTAATCTCACAGCATCCAGCATCGACCAACAGACACAGATCGCAGATTTTATTGTAGCTCATGCAGGCGATCGCCTCAGTTTCTCTGCGAGCGATCGAGTTACTGGCGATCTCGCCGATTCTCAACTCAAACCGCAGTCACAATCGGCGGTCGCAAACGCAGATCCGCTAACAGGAACGATATCTGCTTCCCAGTTGAATGTCGCCGATCCAGGTAACTCTCTTTCGACAGCTCGTAATATTGTTGGTGTTGAAAATGGTAGCATCAGCTTAACTGATTTGGTGGGCACAGGCGATCGCGACGATTTCTACCGCTTCGATATCAACACTAAGAGCAATTTTAACCTGCGTCTGGATGGTTTAACCAGGGATGCTAATGTCAGGTTAATTCACGATAGAAACCGCAACGGTGGTGTCGATCGTGGTGAAACTATTGCCAGCTCTATTGAGATTGGCACCATCCCGGACGTGATTAATGTACCCAATCTGGTTCCAGGAACATACTATGTTCAAGTCTCTAGCTTCTTCAACAACAACTCTACTAATTACAACGTGAATTTTTCTGCAACCTCTATTCCTGTAGTGCCAGATATTACCACACCTAATGGTGTTTATAATACTAACTACGGCTACGGTTTAGTGAATGCAAATGCCGCAGTTTCCCACACCTTAAATCGTTCAAGTCTTTTCCCCGCTCTTCCCGACCTGGGTGGGAATAACTGGGCGCTAGATGTGATAAATGCGCCGGAAGTTTGGAATCAAAACATTACAGGAAAGGGCATTGTTGTAGCTGTCGTGGATACTGGTGTTGACTACACCCATCCCGATTTGGATGGCAATATTTGGCAGAATAATGATGAAATTGCTGGAAATGGTATCGATGACGATCGCAACGGATTTATTGATGATATTCGGGGTTGGGATTTTGTGTCTAGCGACAACGACCCAAGAGATCAGATCGATAATAACCCAATAGGTAAGAATTTTTATGGTCACGGCACTCACATAGCAGGTTCGATCGCGGCAGAGCGAAATGATTTTGGCATCACAGGAGTTGCGTACAATGCAAAGATTATGCCTGTGAGAGTATGGCCCGCCTCTAGTCCCGGCTCGCCGAATAATGTTGCTGCTGGAATCCGCTATGCTGCTGATAAGGGAGCAAATGTAATTAACCTCAGTGGTTCTTACCATTCCACTCAGGTGAATGACGCAATTGAGTATGCAAATAATAAAGGCTCTGTTGTGGTTATGGCAGCCGGAAACTCGGGTGTTGACCAACCAGGTTATCCAGCTCGTAAGGCCGATCGCTTGGGAATTGCAGTGGGCAGCATTGATGTAAACGGCAGGATGGCTGACACCTCGAACCGTGCGGGTTCCACAGCTTTGGATTACGTAGTTGCTCCGGGAGTAGACATCTATTCTACAACTCCCTATAGCACGTATGACACCCTAACTGGCACATCTATGGCCACGCCACAGGTAGCGGGTGTAGCGGCTTTAGTTTTGAATGCTAATCCGACTTTAACTCCAGCTCAAGTTGAGTCCATTTTGACGACAACAGCTAATCGAAATGGCTTGACAGGATAGCATTGCAAATCCCCACTTAAGTCCTGCGGACATTAATCGAGCATTAGAGCAGACGCCTCTGGATATGGACGATCTAAACACGCCAGGTTTTGATTTTGGACTTGACTATGCCAGTGGGTAATGGTTTGATTCAAACCGATCGGGCGATCGCTAAAATAGTCGTCTAATTCAGATTAGAGTTCCCATCCCTGCGGCGAGATTGGGGAGGCAGAGTAAACTTCTCTGAAGGTCGATCGCCTGTGGCAGATTGAGGCGATCGCACGACGACGGCAGAAAGAGCGATCGGGCTAATTCTCTAAATTCCAACTCTAGAATCCTATGCTGTATTCCCCATTTAAGCGGCTCAAATCAACCCACTCTAGGCTCACTCATGTTTTCCTAGGTTCCATTTCCCTGTTCCTGCTTGCCACTATCCCCCTATTAACTACTCCTGACTCTCTGTTCCCAGCGATCGCTCAAACTACCGATGCTCGTAAAACCGAGGCCGATCGGCTCTTGCTGCAGGGGCTTCAACAGTATCAGACTAGCCAATTAAGAGCAGCGCTGAATTCCTGGCAACAGGCACTGCAAATTTATCGCGCCCTCAAAAACCGCCAACGGCAGGTTTCGATACTAAGCTATTTGGGATATGCTTACCGCTCTGTGGGCAACTCGGCCAAAGCCATTGAGTATTGGCAGCAGACTTTAGCCATCGCCCGCGAAATTAAAGACCGCTACGGGGAAGGGGCAGCACTAGGGACTTTGGGAGTCGCTTACGAATCTCTGGGCAACTCGGCCAAAGCCATTGAGTATTCACAGCAGTGGTTAGCGATAGCCCGTGAAATTAAAGACCGCCAAGGGGAGAGTCGGGCACTGGGAAATTTGGGAGGTGCTTACCACTCTCTGGGCAACTATGCCAAAGCCATTGAGTATGGGCAGCAAAGTTTAGCCATCGCCCGCGAAATTAAAGACCCTCAAATAGAAGTTTGGGCAATGACCAATTTGATACGTGCTTACGCGAGCGATTCTCATGAAGCAGAGGCCGATCGGCTAATGCAGCAGGGGATGCAACAGTCTCAGACTGGCCAATTCCCAGCCGCGCTGAATTCCTGGCAACAGGCACTGCAAATTTATCGCACCATCAAAAACCGCCCAGAGGAGGGTAGGGCACTGAGCAATTTGGTAGGTGTTTACCTCTCTCTGAGCAACTATGCCCAAGCCATTGAGTATTCACAGCAGAGTTTAGCCATCGCCCGCGAAATTAAACACCGCCAAGGGGAGGGTGCGGTACTAGGCAATTTGGGAGTTGCTTACCTCAATCTGGGCAACTATGCCAAAGCCATTGAGTATACACAACAACAGTTAGCCATCGTCCGCGAAATTAAAGACCGCCTTGGGGAGGGTAATGCACTGGGGAATTTGGGAGCCGCTTACCTCTCTTTGGGCAACTATGCCAAAGCCATTGAGTATTCACAGCAACACTTAGCCATCGCCCGCGAAATGAAAAACCCCCAAAGTGAAGGTGTAGCACTCGGGGGCTTGGGAGGTGCTTACCTCTATCTGGGCAACTATGCTAAAGCCATTGAATATTCACAGCAATATTTAGCCATCGCCCGCTCCATTAAAGACCGCAACGGGGAAGCGAGTGCACTGGGCAATTTGGGAGGTGCTTACGGCTTTCTGGGCAACTATGCCAAAGCCATTGAGTATACACAGCAACAGTTAGCCATCGCCCGCGAAATTAAACACCGCCTTGGGGAAGGTGCAGCGCTGGGCAATTTGGGAGCCGCTTACCTCTATTTGGGCGACTCGGCCAAAGCCATTGAGTATTCACAGCAATATTTAGCCATCGCCCGCGAAATTAAACACCGCCTTGGGGAAGGTGTGGCACTGGGCAATTTGGGACTCGCTTACAAATCTCTGGGCAACTATGCCAAAGCCATTGAGTATGGGCAGCAGAGTTTAACCATCGCCCGCGAAATGAAAGACCGCCAGGGGGAGGGTGCCGCACTGAGCAATTTGGGAGTCGCTTACCTCGATTTGGGCGACTATACTAAAAGCATTGAGTATACACAGCAACAGTTAGCCATCGCCCGCGAAATTAAAGACCGCGACGGGGAAGGTACGGCGCTCAACAACCTCGGAGCGGTGTTCTTAAAGGCTGGCAACCCAACAGAAGCTGAGAAAATGCTCGTCAATGGGATTCAAGTTTGGGAATCGATGCGTCAAATGCTCGGCTCCAACGACGCGAATAAAGTCTCCATCTTTGAAGGACAAGCTATGACTTATCGGACTTTACAACAAGTCCGGGTAGCTCAAAATAACCCGATCGCCGCTTTAGAAATTGCCGAACGGGGACGTGCTCGTGCCTTTGTCGATCTCCTGACAGAGCGCTTATCAACTGGTGATGCCAATCCGGTCATCGCCTCTGCTCCGGATCGGGAGCAAATCGCACAAATCGCCAAAGCACAGAATGCCACTTTGGTGCAGTATTCCATCATCTATGACAGCTTCCAGATTGAGGGCAAACAAGTAGGGCGAGAATCCGCGATTTACATTTGGGTGATTCAACCCACGGGCGAAATCACGTTCCGCCAGGTAGACCTCAAACCCCTCTGGCAGAAACACAAAGCCTCTCTCGCCGATCTCATTATTGGCAATCAAGAATTCCTCGCTGTTCGCAGTCGCAGCAGCACTGGTTTTGCCCAACCCCAACCCGACTTACCAACACTGCATCAACTGCTGATTGACCCAATTCAAACGCTTCTACCCAAAGACCCCAATGCCCATGTGATTTTCATTCCCCAAAAATCGCTTTTCCAGGTGCCTTTTCCGGCCCTCCTTGATGCCAACGGCACTTACTTAATCCAAAAACACACTATTCTCACCGCCCCCTCGATTCAAGTGTTGGATTTGACTCGACAGCAACGACAGAAGTTAGGCAATCAGCCAGCCAACGGTCGCGGCAGGGCTCTAGTATTGGGCAATCCCACGATGCCAAGCGTGTCTCTCTCTCCCGGAGTGCCCAAGCAGCAATTGTCTCCTCTACCTGGAGCCGAAGCTGAAGCTAGAGCGATCGCCCCTCTGCTCAACACCCAAGCCATCACAGGCGCACAAGGGACAAAAGCTGCGATCGTTCAAAAAATGCCCCAAGCATCAATTATTCACTTGGCAACGCATGGATTGCTGGATAATGTGCGCGGATTGGCAAGTGCGATCGCCCTGGCTCCTTCTGGTAGCGATGACGGCTTATTGACTGCTGAAGAGATTTTCGATATGAAACTGCAAGCAAACTTAGTCGTTTTGAGTGCTTGCAACACTGGAGAAGGCAGAATTACCGGGGATGGGGTGATTGGTTTGTCGCGCGCTTTGATTTCGGCAGGAGTGCCGAGTGTAATTGTTTCTTTATGGGCGGTTCCCGATGCGCCGACATCGGAATTGATGCAGTCGTTTTATCAAAACTTGCAAAATAATCCCGACAAAGCACAGGCATTGCGGCAGGCAATGTTAACTACGATGAAAACTCATCCCCAGCCGCGAAATTGGGCAGCGTTCACGTTAATTGGGGAGGCAGAGTAAGGACGATCGCTCTAATCTGCTTGTCGCGATCGATCTGATATATGTTGTGCATTGAAATTGTATATTTCAATCCCATATCAAAACTTGTCAAATCCTCTCCCCGTCTCCCATTCTCCCTCTCTCCCCCTCTTCCCCTCTAATACCATAGACAATCTATATGCACGACAGCTTACTGCCCCTATCGCGAAACTGGCGGTAGCAAAACTTCTGCTTCCTTCTCGATTTTAGCTTCCTCCAAAATCGGCTCTAAAACCGGAGAAGGAATCGGCACTTCTTCAACTACCTGATGCTTTTCCAAAGTCAAACGAGACTGCGACGAACCAGACAATCTTTTCAACAATTTCGGTTTCGGATCGTACAACAAATAAATAATTCGATCGCCTGCTTGCCAAATCTGAGTCGCCGACACTACTTGCAAGTATCCTTGCCTTTCTAGCAGCAGCGGCACTAACTCCCCGGCTTTAACCAAAGCTTGTAAGTGAGCAATCTGAAACTGCAATCCCTCTGTTTTTAACTCAGTTTCCCCCAATTTCACTTCGCTGTCATTCAAATATTCGTTCCAATCCTTCAGCGACAAATCCGAGACAAAAGCTTGATTAATTTTAGTCGGATTTGCAGGCGTATTTGCTTGCGGATCTTTGGGGAATATTGCCAAAACCCTCGGCGGTGCAAACTCTTCGGCTGCTCGCTGAGCTAACACTAAGTTTACCTCGCCGTTGTTAGTCATTGCCAGAAAAGTTCCCATCGATTCCAGTCCGGCTTCTTCTAACACGCTGTGGTCGAGAGCACTGCTCAAAAACACCCGCAAACCTTCTCGTTCTGCTTGTGCACAAGCTTCCGGGTCGGTGTCAATAATTGCCACCGATTCTCCGCGTTCTTGAAACAAGCGAGCAATTAACCTGCTTAAAGGATTTGACCCCACAATTGCAGCACCGGTTGCGGATTTTGAGGTGATGCCCAAAAGTTGAGCGATCCGTCCGGCCGTTAGTCCCTGGACGAAAACTGTCATAATAATTGTTAGGAAAACTAAGGCTTTAATCGAGTCGCCGCCGTTGATTCCCCGCTGGGTGAGCAAAATTGCAAATAAAGATGCGATCGACGCTGAGACAATTCCCCTCGGCGCTACCCAACAAACAAATAATTTCTGCCGCCAATTCAGTCCGCTGTTCCAAGTACACAGCCAAACGTTGATCGGCCGCACTACCCACATTAAAGCTAAAACTGTAAACAAACTTCCCCAACCGAGGGCGACCACACTAGCGAGGGACAAATCGGCCGCCAGCAGCACGAACAGCATGGAAATAGCCAGGACTGTCAGTTGACCTTTAAACCTCCTCAGTAGCCTTTCTTCCGGCACAGCAGCGGCTCTGAGGACGATGCCAGATAGGACTGTTGCCAGCAGTCCCGATTCGCTGCGGATTTCTTCTGCTAAGCCGAAAAACCCCCACAAACCTGCTAAAACTACTAAGTTTTTGAGGTCTTCTGAGAGAAATTGCGATCGCTTGAGAATGAATCCCAGCAGCCAACCTCCCGCAACTCCGATGACGGTGCCAACGAAGAGTCGCACGATTAAATCTCGGAACAAAACCAGCAAATCAGGATTGCCGTTCAAAATAATATTCAGCACCAATACTGCCAGAATTGCCCCGACAGGATCGATTAAAACGCCTTCTGCTTCTAGCAACGAGGCGACTTGTTTGTCAACAGATACTTGTTTGAGCAAAGGGCCGATTACTGTCGGGCCTGTGACGACTACTAGAGAAGCATACAGAAATGCGATCGGCCAGGGAAATTCCCCCAACCAGTGTGCGGCCATTCCGCCGCCAATTAGCGTAATTAAAGTGCCTACGGTAACTAAATTGCGGATGCTGCCGGAAAGTTTTCCTAAATCTCGCAATTCCAAATTCAAGCCGCCTTCAAACAGAATTAACGCTACGCAAAGCGATACCATAACTTCCAAACCGCTGCCCAGCAGATTCGGGTGCAGCACTCCCAAGCAGTCTGGGCCGGCTAAAATTCCAAACAACAGCAAAAAGACGATCGCCGGAACTTTCAGATAGGCGGCGATAACTTGAGCGCTGATACCACAGATGACGGTCATGACCATCAACTGGGTGATGTTAAAGGGGATTTCCATAGATATAATTGTTACAGGCTGCCCGCTTAGTTTTAAATGTTCGATCGCGGGTAATTGGAGTGCAGGCGCTATTTTCGGCGCAGCTTACAAACTCGGCACGGCCCTGCATTTTTCCCAATAAGATTAAAAAACCTTGATAGTCGCTATAACTTTATCAGATAATTCTCTTGGCGTCAAAGATGGCAGCAAGCTGTAGCTAAGCGAGATATTGTCTGTTATGTTCGAGAGTCTAATGGAGAGGCGGGGAGAGAGGGAGAGGATTTGACCAGTTTTGATGTGGAGCACTCTCAAATCTCCAATAGCAAGATTTGGTGGCTTTTCAATTACAGAGCGCTCAAACCCCCAGATTCATTTGTGGAGTCAATCTCCTATCTAAAAAACTCTAAAATCACAAGATTCATCTGTATAGTCTCTCTAAAATCTAAAATCAATCATCGATTGGCATCCTGCCACCTGCGAAAAAACTCCGATAGAATTGCCGGCGAAATTCGCCCTTCCAGCCAATCTAAAGCCTGGTTTTGCTGGGGTGCGGCCCGATAAAATTTGCACGCATCAATCAGCCGAATCGGAGAATTAGTGACAATAGATTGAGATCGCCATTTTTGTGCAAACTCGGTAATAATAGCCGGAGAAATTTGTTTTTGCAGCCAATCTAAAGCTTGGTCTTGTTGTGCTAAACCGCGATAATATTTGCCGACATCTATCAACCGCAAATTACTGTCTTGAGGTAAGGGAGTTGCCCGCCATTTTTGAGCAAATTCCCCTAAAACAGAGGTAGGAACCTGACTTTGCAGCCAAATTAAGGCAGTATCTTGGCTAGCGCTAGCTTTATAAGACGAGAATACCTGAGTCAGTCGCACGCCTGATATGGGAGTGGGAGTCGGAGCGGGAGTCGGGGTTGGAGGGGGGACAACTACTTTGGGAGATTTTCGCATCAAAGCGGCCCAGGTTTTGAGGCTGGCAATGCCGTCTGGATTGAGACCTTGAGATTTCTGAAACGAGATGAGCGCCGCTGTGGTGGTGGCTCCAAATTTACCATCCATCGCGCCTTGATAAAAACCTTTAATTCTTAATTCCCTCTGGATGTCTGCAACTTTATAACTTTGGGCGCCTTCTCGGACGCTTTCAAAAATATTGGTGTCTACATTGCCCGAGATGCCGGACACGCTGCCGGTGTCGCTGTACTGCCAAAAAGTCCAAGTTTTCCAGCCGCCGGGAACCCAAGGTTCTTCAGCACTGGTATAGTGAGCAATCCACAGCGGGTAATCCGCAAACCGTTTTGTCCCCAGGTTGTCCCAGAAACCGGGGTAGGTGTAGATAATCGGCCGCATCAAGGTGGCTTTTTCGACTGCTTGTAACCAAATTGCGGCTCGATCGCAGAATTCACCCACACTCAAACCGCCTGTAGTTTCCAAATCCAAGACTGCCGGCAAATCCCCCGGTTCGAGTTTTACAGTTTTCAAGAACAAATCTATTTGTCCTTGAATGCTGCTTGCAGGTCGAAAAAAGTGGTAAGCACCGCGTTGAATCCCCGCTGCTTTCATAGCCGCCCAATTGCGGGCGAAACTTTGGGCAACGAACGTTGCACCCTCGGTCGATTTGACAAAACTGAAGGCAATACCATCCCGGGCAACTGCTTGCCAATTGATATTGGGCTGGTAGTCGGAAACATCTATACCGCGAATACTCATATTACGAAGAGTTGAGAAAAGCTGGTTTGGTCTGAAGCAGCGACTCGATTAAGGGTACATTAAATTGTAATGCTAAGTCGCTAATTGTTTGTTTTCAGGGGAGATTGTGCAAATGAACTTCGATCGAATAGAGCCCGGCCCTGGTGAAGAGTCTGTTTGGGATTACCCGCGTCCCCCTCGCCTTGAGGAATCGACCAAACACGTACAGATAATTTTTAATGGAGTGACGATCGCAGACACGCGCCGCCCTCAGCGGGTATTGGAGACAAGCCACCCTCCGGTTTACTATATCTGCCCCGAAGACATCAAAATGGAATATTTGCACAAAACTTTACAGGGTTCTTGGTGCGAGTGGAAGGGACAAGCCGGTTATTACACTGTGAGGGTAGAGTCGAAAGAAGTAGTAAATGCGGCTTGGTTTTATCCCAATCCTAATCAGGTTTTTGCAGCTATTAAAGATTATGTGGCTTTTTATCCGAGCAAAATGGATGCCTGTTATGTGGACGGGGAATTAGTGCAATCTCAACCAGGGGATTTTTACGGCGGCTGGATTACCAAAGATATTGTCGGCCCGTTTAAGGGAGGGCCAGGAACTTGGGGGTGGTGAGGGAATGTTGAGTTTTGAGTTTTGAGTTTAAAACAGGGGCAGAAACCACGTTTTTTTACGCAAAACCTTGTTACAAGCATCGACCCCTTTTTAACAACCAGGTTTCTTGAGTTTGTTTGCCGCGTGAATGAGTTAAGGAATGGCGCTCAAATCGTTTTTTTAGACCGCAAAAATCAACAGTAAAAAATCAAGTAATAATTCAATAAATCTCTAATGTAGTAATGATGAATCAATGCAATGCAGGCAGGGAATAAAGTCAGGCGTTAGTTTATTCCCTTAAATATTATATAGTGTAGTAAATACAGCCAATGGTACGAAACAAATACTAAGATAAGTTAATAGTTGAAACTAGCTTTGTTGCTGCTTTATTGTTTATTCGGATCTGCGCTGTGTCTGTTGAATTTCTCCCGCCATCTAACTCACAAGAAAAACTACCAAAAAATCTATCTTTAGAGTCTACTCTTAAGGATTTGGCTGTATTAAATTTTCAAGTTGAAGCTTCATCCCTAGCCAAAGAAGTAGCCCGGTTTTTTCAAGCTCACCCGCTGCTTCCGGGAGTTATCTTGACCGTAAATGGCGAATTTTTAGGGATGATATCGCGCAGGCGATTTATGGAACGCATGAGCCGCCCTTACGGACTAGATACATTTGCTGGCCGACCAATTATGGCTTTGTATCAAATAGCTCAAACTGATATTTTGATTTTACCAGGAGTAGCCTTAATTGTCGTGGCAGCTCAGCGAGCCATGCAGCGGCAGCCCGAACTGCTTTACGAGCCGATTGTTGTGCAGTTAGAACCTCAAGTTTACCGACTGTTAGACGTGCATCAAGTATTGGTAGCTTTATCCGAAATTCACCAACAAGCTACTGGGTATATTAGGCAACTGTATTACAATTTATCGGTAACACAAGCCGAGTTAGAAGCAGCTAATTCTCAATTAAAATCAGCTAATTCCGAATTGTATCGCCTTGCGAACTCAGATGGGTTAACTCAGGTGGCGAACCGCCGCTGTTTTAACGAATACTTCGAGAAAAAATGGCAGGAATTGGGACAAGAAGCAGCAGAACTATCTTTAATTTTATGCGATATTGCCTTTTTTAAACAATACAACGATACTTACGGACATCAAGCGGGAGACGCTTGTTTGCAACAGGTAGCGAAAACTATTGTTGAGGCTGTAAATTACTCAACAGGCGAAGTTTCGGGGGAGACTCTGGTAGCTCGTTACGGAGGCGAAGAATTTGCAGTGATTTTGCCTCGGACTTCACCTGAAATAGCTGTCTCGATTGCAGAGAAAATTCGACTGTGGATAAAAGAACTAGAAATAGAACACATTAATTCGGAGGTGTGTTCTTCCGTGACGCTGAGTATGGGGGTAGCGAGTACGGTTCCTCGATCGTCCACTGCACAAAAAAACTTGATTGCAGCGGCAGACCGCGCGCTTTATCAAGCTAAAGACAAAGGGCGCGATCGAGTGATTTTAGATTTTAGATTTTAGATTTTAGATCAATACGGTTCAGTTAAGGCTCAAATAGTGGTAAATTAGGTATGGTGTCCAAAAATGGAGAGCAAGTAAGGTGCA